>JAEZHQ010000122.1 GCA_023416455.1 Pseudomonadota bacterium
GCCATAACCGCCGCCGCCGCCGCCACCGCCGCCACCGTAACCGCCGCCACCGCCGCCGCCGCGGGACTCGTAACCACCGCCGCCACCGCCGTAGCCGCCGCCTTCGCCGCCCTCGCGGGCGCTGCCCGTGAAGTCGAGTTCGGCGACGCGCACCGACAGGCCGGCGCCGCGGGTGCCGTCGCGCTTCTCATACTCGCGCAGCGTCACCTCGCCGGAGACGACCACCTGCTTGCCCTTGGTCAGGTGGGGAGCCAGCGACTCCGCGCGGCGGCCCCAGATGGAGCAGTCGACCCACTGGGTCGTCTTGCGCTCGCCGAAGCCGACGTCGTTGGCGACGCGGAAGCCCAGAACCTTCTCGCCGCTCTGCGTGGTGCGCAGTTCCCCGTCCGCGCCCAGGCGTCCCGTAAACGTCCATACATTCATCGCACGTGTCTCCTCAGCGCGAGTGTCCCAGCATCCTTGCCGACCCGTTCGGGCGCCCGGCGGAAGGGCGTCCGGATGCCGAGGGTTCCTGTTCGCAGGGTCGGTTTTGTCCGTTCGGCCCACCCCGCCGCCGCGCCTGACAAAGCATGCGCGGCGGCGGCGGGTCAACCGCCGTCGGAGCGCCGCCCCTTCCGCCCGGATACACCCGCCCGGCCCGCGCGAAAGAGAACACTCCATGAACAAATATAGCAGAGGCGGACGGTCCGGAAAACAGATTCCTTTCCCTTCCGTCGTCCCTTCCGTCTTCCCGCTTGCCCCGCGCCGGCCCTCCCGGACCCGCTCCCCCGCCCGGAACGGGGTCGCGGCGCAACAGTGGCAATCCGCCGGCGCCTGTCTCATATCTGTGCGGTCGCGGACGGACCCTCCGTCCCCCGCCCCCGGGACCGCTTCCCTTTCCCACGAGTTTCGGATAAGAACGCTCCATGAACAAATACATCAGCGTCCGCGGCGCGCGGGAACACAACCTGAAGAACGTCGACGTCGACCTCCCGCGCGACGAGCTGATCGTCATCACCGGCCTGTCGGGATCGGGCAAGTCGTCGCTCGCCTTCGACACCATCTACGCCGAGGGACAGCGCCGCTACGTGGAGAGCCTGTCGGCCTACGCCCGCCAGTTCCTGGAGCTGATGCAGAAGCCCGACGTCGATTCCATCGAGGGGCTGTCCCCGGCCATCTCCATCGAGCAGAAGACGACTTCGCGCAACCCGCGCTCCACGGTGGGCACGGTGACCGAGATCTACGACTACATGCGCCTTCTGTGGGCGCGGGTCGGCATCCCCTACTCGCCGGCCACCGGGCTGCCCATCGAAAGCCAGACGGTCAGCCAGATGGTCGACCGCATCCTGGCCATGCCGGAGGGCACGCGGCTGCTCCTGCTGGCCCCCTTCGTGCGCGGCCGCAAGGGCGAGTACCGCAAGGAGATCCAGGATCTGCGCAAGCGCGGCTTCCAGCGCCTGCGCGTGGACGGCACGCTCCACGAGATCGACGAGGTGCCGGCGCTCAACAAAAAGCTGAAGCACGACATCGAGGTGGTCGTCGACCGGCTGGTCGTGCGCGAGGGGCTGGGCAACCGGCTCGCCGATTCGCTGGAGACGGCGCTCGGCCTTGCCGACGGCATCGTCTTCGTGGAGAACGCCGACTCGGGCGAGCAGACCGTCTTCTCGCAGAAGTTCGCCTGCCCGGTGTCCGGCTTCACCATCCCCGAGATCGAGCCGCGCCTGTTCTCCTTCAACAACCCCTTCGGCGCCTGCCCGGCCTGCGACGGGCTGGGCAGCAAGATCTATTTCGACCCGATGCTGGTGGTCCCGGACGAGCGGCTGACCCTGCGCAAGGGCGCCATCGCCCCCTGGGCCAACTCCTCCTCGCAATACTACGGGCAGACCCTGGAGAGCATCGCCAAGCATTTCGGCGTCGACATGGACACCCCCTGGGAGGATCTGCCGGAGGCGGTCCGCCGGACCATCCTCTACGGTTCCGACGGCACCCCCATCACCATGACCTACGACGACGGCCTGCGCAGCTACCAGACGCACAAGCCCTTCGAAGGCATCGTCACCAACCTGGAGCGCCGCTACCGCGAGACGGAAAGCGCCTGGATGCGGGAGGAGCTGTCCAAATACCAGTCCTCCCAGCCCTGCGAGACCTGCCGCGGCGCCCGCCTCAAGCCGGAGGCGCTGGCGGTGAAGGTGCGCGGCCGCCACATCTCCGAGGCGGCCGAGATGTCCATCGCCGACGCCTCGGCCTGGTTCGGTTCGCTGAATGAGCATCTGCGCCCCAAGGACCGCGAGATCGCCCACCGCATCCTGAAGGAGATCAACGAGCGCCTGGGCTTCCTCAACGCGGTCGGGCTCGACTATCTGACGCTCAGCCGGGGCTCCGGCTCGCTGTCGGGCGGCGAGAGCCAGCGCATCCGCCTCGCCTCGCAGATCGGCTCGGGCCTGACCGGCGTCCTCTACGTGCTGGACGAGCCGTCCATCGGCCTGCACCAGCGCGACAACGACCGCCTGCTGGCGACGCTCAAGCGCCTGCGCGACCTCGGCAACACGGTGATCGTGGTCGAGCACGACGAGGACGCCATCCGCTCCGCCGACTATCTGGTGGACATGGGGCCGGGGGCCGGCCAACGCGGCGGCACCGTGATCGCGCGCGGCACCCCGGCGGAGGTGCAGACGAACCCCGACAGCCTCACCGCCCAGTTCCTCAACGGCACCCGCTTCGTCCCCGTCCCCGACCAGCGCCGCCGCGGCCACAAGGGCCAGTTCCTGGAGGTGCGGGGGGCGCGCGCCAACAACCTAAAGGACGTGTCGGCGCGCATCCCGCTCGGCACCTTCACCTGCGTGACCGGGGTCTCGGGCGGCGGCAAGTCGACCCTGATCATCGAGACGCTGTACAAGGCGGTGGCCCGCAAGCTGATGGGCGCCCGCGAGCATCCGGCCGAGCACGACGCGCTGCTCGGGCTGGAGCATCTGGACAAGGTCATCGACATCGACCAGTCGCCCATCGGGCGCACGCCGCGCTCCAACCCGGCGACCTACACCGGCGCCTTCACGCCGATCCGCGACTGGTTCGCCGGCCTGCCCGAGGCCAAGGCCCGCGGCTACGGCCCCGGCCGCTTCTCCTTCAACGTCAAGGGCGGGCGCTGCGAAGCCTGCCAGGGCGACGGCGTCATCAAGATCGAGATGCACTTCCTGCCCGACGTCTACGTCACCTGCGACGTCTGCCACGGCAAGCGCTACAACCGCGAGACGCTGGAGATCCTCTACCGCGACAAGTGCATCGCCGACATCCTCGACATGACCGTCGAGGAGGGCAAGGAGTTCTTCAAGGCCGTCCCCGGCATCCGCGACAAGCTGGAGACGCTGGAGCGCGTCGGGCTCGGCTACATCCACATCGGCCAGCCCGCCACCACGCTCTCCGGCGGCGAGGCGCAGCGCGTTAAGCTGTCCAAAGAGCTGAGCCGCCGGGCCACCGGCCGCACCCTCTACATCCTCGACGAACCCACCACCGGCCTGCACTTCGCCGACGTGGAGAAGCTGATGGAGGTCCTCCACGCCCTGGTCGACCAGGGCAACACGGTGCTGGTGATCGAGCACAACCTGGAGGTCATCAAGACCGCCGACTGGATCATCGACCTCGGCCCCGAGGGCGGCACCGGCGGCGGCGAGATCGTCGCCGAGGGCACCCCCGAGGCGGTGGCCAAGGCCCCCCGCAGCTACACCGGCCGGTATCTGGCGCCCTACCTGAAGGCGAAGCCGAAGGCCCGGAAGAGGGCGTGAAGGCGGAGCGGGATTTCCCCGTCCGCTCTGCGGCGCCGGAAACAAACGCGCCGCACGCGCGTTGCTTCGCCACGGTTCGCCCAACAGGAGGGAGAAAGACCATGACGAAGACGATGCTGTCCGGGATGGGGCTGGCGCTCGGCGCGGCCCTGCTGGTGACCGCCTGCGGCACCGACGACACGGCCCACACCAGCACCACCACGACCACCACCACAACCGCCCCGGCCACCTCCGGCACCACCCTGGTGACTCCGCCGGCCAGCGGTTCGGCGACCACCATCGAGCGGAGCACGACGACCAAGTCCTATTAGAGCGGATCGCGTAGAATCGGAATCGATTTGAAGCGTGAATCCGCTCGCAAAACAAAGGCCTGGAGTTTCGTGCGTTTCAGATGAAACGCACGAAACTCTAAACGCACGAAACTCCAGGCGGCCGAGGCGGCTTCCCCGGGCCCCGCCCCCGCATGGGCGGGGCCCGGAGACGCTGAAAACCGTGTGTTTCCGCAGCGTCCGCCGGAGCGGCCCGGGGCGGCCCGGCTCCGCAGGCGCGGCCGTGTCTGCCCATCGAAGCCTTGCGGGCCGCGTGCCGAGGGGCTACGTCAGTCTCCTTCCGGACCCCTGACGCCGGCCGCCCCCCCGGGAGCGCGCACGGCGCGGCAGCAAGACGACGACCATGACCGACACCCTTCGCCCCGTCCACGTCATCGGCGGCGGCCTCGCCGGCTCCGAGGCCGCCTGGCAGCTCGCCTGCGCCGGCGTGCCCGTGGTGCTGCATGAGATGCGCCCGGTCCGCCCGACCGAGGCGCACCACACCGACCGGCTGGCGGAGCTGGTCTGCTCCAACTCCTTCCGGTCCGACGACGCCGCCTACAACGCGGTGGGGCTGCTGCACGAGGAGATGCGGCGCTGCGGCTCGCTGATCCTGCGCTGCGCCGATGCCCACAAGGTCCCGGCCGGCGGAGCGCTGGCCATGGACCGCGACGGCTTCGCCGGCGCGGTGACCGAGGCGCTGACCGGCCACCCCCTCGTCACCCTGGTCCGGGAGGAGGTCGCCGGCCTGCCGCCGGAGGACTGGGACAGCGTCATCGTCGCCACCGGCCCCCTCACCTCGCCGGCCCTGGCCGAAGCGGTCCGCGCCTTCACCGGCGAGGAGTCGCTGGCCTTCTTCGACGCCATCGCGCCCATCGTCTATCTGGAGAGCGTGGATCTGGACAAGGCGTGGTTCCAGTCGCGCTACGACAAGCCGGGTCCCGGCGGCACCGGCAAGGACTACATCAACTGCGCCTTCGAGAAGGACGAGTATCTGGCCTTCATCGAGGCCCTGCGCAGCGCCGAGACGGTGGACTTCAAGGAGTGGGAGAAGACCACGCCCTATTTCGAAGGCTGCCTGCCCATCGAGGTGATGGCCGAGCGCGGGGTCGACACGCTGCGCTACGGCCCCATGAAGCCGGTCGGACTGACCAACCCGCACAGCGGGCGGCGCCCCTACGCGGTGGTGCAGCTGCGCCAGGACAACGCGCTCGGCACGCTCTACAACCTCGTGGGCTTCCAAACCAAGCTGCGCCACGCCGAACAGATCCGCGTCTTCCGCCTGATCCCCGGCCTGGAGACGGCGGAGTTCGCGCGGCTGGGCGGGCTCCACCGCAACACCTTCCTGAACAGCCCGCGGCTGCTCGACGGCGCCTTGCGGCTGAAGGCGCAGCCGCGCCTGCGCTTCGCCGGGCAGATCACCGGCTGCGAGGGCTATGTGGAGAGCGCCGCCGTCGGCCTCCTGGCCGGCCGCTTCGCCGCCGCCGAGCGCCATGGACGGCGCCAGCCCGCCCCGCCGCCGACCACCGCCCTGGGGGCCATCCTCGGCCACATCACCGGCGGTGCCGACGCCGAGACCTTCCAGCCCATGAACGTGAATTTCGGCCTGTTCCCGCCGGTCGACGGGCGGATCAAGGGCCGCGACCGCAAGCTCGCCTACACCGGCCGCGCGCTCGCCGACCTGGACGGGTGGCTGAAGGAGGACGCGGCCGCCTGATCCCGCCCCCAAGCGGGGCGCCCGACGCTTTTCCCTACCCGGGGGGAGGTTGATACAAACTCCGTTAACGGGTGTCGGAGGACAATCCCTCTCCTTGCACGAACTGTCGCTTCGACGGGGTGGGAATGCTCAAGAAATTATCCCTGACGACCAAACTTCTGCTGGTCATCGCGCTGGCCATGGCCGCCGGGCTGGCCGCCGGAGTCACCGCCATCGCCACCAAGAGCGAGCGCGACCTCGAAGCGATCGCCTACCGCGAGGGCGAGCAGATCGGCCACCGTTACGCCGAGGCGGTGCAGGGCCACTTGAACGACGCGATGGAGGTCGGCCGCTTCATGGCCACCACCCTGGTCAGCCTGAAGGCCGCGGGCGGCGCCGACCGGGAGCGGCTGAACGCCTGGCTGAAGGGCCTCGCCGAGGCGAACCCGCAGTTCCTCGGCGTCTGGATCGGCATGGAGCCGAACGCGCTGGACGGCCGCGACACCGACTTCGCCGGCAAGCCGGGATCCGACGCCACCGGCCGATTCATTCCCTACTGGAACCGCGCCGGCGGAGCCGTCGCGCTGGAACCGCTCGTCGGCTACGAGGACACCGGCAGCGACGGCCTCTACTACCAGCTGCCCAAGCGCACGAAGCGCGAGGCGGTGCTGGAGCCCTATGCCTACACGGTCGCCGGGAAGCGGATCCTGCTGGTGACCATGTCCGTCCCGATCATCGAGAACGGCCGCTTCATCGGCGTGGCCGGGGTGGATCTGTCCACCGAGGGCGTGTGGAACGCGTTGAAGGCCGCCAAGCCCTTCACCACCGGGTCGGTCAGCCTGATCTCCAACCAGGGGAACTGGGTCGGCCACCCCGATGCCGGGCGGCTGGGGACGCCCGTCGAGAAGGACGATCCGGCCCTGGCCGCCGCCAAGCCGGCCATCCGCGCGGGCCGGCCCTTCGATCAGTTCTCCGTCTCGGCGGGGGCGGAGGTGAAGCAGCTGTTCATCCCGGTCACCGTCGGCGCCGCCGAGACCCCCTGGTCGCTCCTCGTCAACCTGCCGCTCGCCGAGGTCGAGGCGCCGGCGCACCACCTGCGCGACGCCACGCTCGCCGGCGGCGGCGCCCTGCTGGCGGCGCTGCTGGCGGCCCTGTGGATCGCCGGCCGGACGGTCATCGGCACACCGCTGCGGCGCACCATCGCGACGCTGAAGGCGGTCACCTCGGGCGAGCGTGGAGTCGCCGTCACCGATCTCGACCGCGCCGACGAGATCGGGGCCATCAACCAGGCCCTGCGGCTGTTCCAGGAGAACAGCGCCCGCATGGCCGAGCTGGAGGAGGAGCGCCGCCGCGAGGAACAGCGCGCCGCCGAGCGCCGCAAGCGCGATCTGGAGGAGGTTGCCGCCCGCTTCGAAGCGACGGTCGGCTCCGTGGTGCGCAACGTCTCGGCCCAGGCGGGCCAGATGCGCACCAGCGCCGAGAGCCTGTCGGCCATCGCCGAGCAGACGGGCCGCCAGGCGGTGGCGGTCGCCGCGGCCGCCGACGAGGCCAGCGCCAACGTGCAGACGGTGGCGGCGGCCACCGAGCAGCTCGCCTGCTCGACCGGCGACATCAACGAGCGGATCAGCCGCTCCTCGCGCATGGCGTCCGAGGCGGTGGGCGAGGTCGAGCGGACCAACGGCACGGTGGAGGGGCTGGCGACGGCGGCGCAGAAGATCGGCGACGTGGTCAGCCTGATCCAGGGCATCGCCGGCCAGACCAACCTGCTGGCGCTCAACGCCACCATCGAGGCGGCGCGCGCCGGCGAGGCCGGCAAGGGCTTCGCCGTGGTCGCCCAGGAGGTCAAGAGCCTGGCCAACCAGACCGCCAAGGCCACCGAGGACATCACCGCCCAAATCGCCGAGATGCAGACGGTCAGCGGCCATGTGGTCGGCGCCATCCAGGCCATCGGCCGCACCATCGTCGGCATCAACGAGACGATCACCGCCATCGCCGCCGCGGCCGAGCAGCAGGGCGCCGCCACCCGTGAGATCAGCCGCAACGTCCAGCAGGCCGCCGCGGGAACCAACGAGGTGTCGGCCAACATCGGCGGCGTGACCCAGGCGGCCGGCTCCACCGGCAGCACCGCCACGGAGGTCCTCAGCGCGGCCGGCGACCTGTCGCGCCAGGCCGAGCAGCTCCGCCAGGAGGTGGAACGCTTCGTGGCGACCATCCGCGCCGCCTGACCGGAGGAAGCGCCCGCATCATGCCCCCTCGTCGTCGTGGAAGGTCACCCCCGCCGGGCGGCGGGTCCGCAGGTCGGCGAGGCGGCTGTCCAGTGAACCGACGTGCAGCTCCACCCTGTGCCCGTCGGGGTCGCGGACATAGAGGGAGGCGCCTTCGCTGCGGTTGTCCTTCCAAGGCGGGACGGCGGCCGCCACCCGGCCGGCCAGAGCCGGGAAGTCGGTGGCCGTGACGTCGAAGGCGATGTGGGTGTAGTCGCGCCGCTCCGCTCCGGCGGCCGTGGGGTCGAGCGACAGGCACAGCCACAGTCCGCCGCCGCCCGGAACGGCGGCCTCCAGATAGGCGCCCTCCGGCCAGGCCGCCCGCAGCCGCAGGCCGAGCAGGTCGCGGTAGAAGGCCAGCGACCGCTCAAGGTCGGCCACCGCCAGCGTGATGTGGTTCAGGCCCCGGATCATGGTCTTCTCCCGCCCGCTCAGTAACGGCCGCGCGCCGCCGCCCAGGCCAGCTTCGCCTGGCGGAACGGGTTGGGCATCAGGACGCGCGGGGCGAAGGGATCGTTGCCGGCGCGCGCGATCACCCCCAGATGGACCTCGGCCAGGACCGCCGGCAGCAGAGCCGGGCGGGCCGCCCGCGGCACCGCGCGGCGCAGGGCACGGGCCTGCGCCAGATGCTCGCGGGCGACCACCGCCACCTCGCCGACCACCGGGCGCAGCTCCGGCGTCGAGCGCAGCTCGAACAGGTCGCCCGGCCGGGCGCCGTGCGCCGCCATGCGGTCGGCCGGAAGTAGCTGGCGGTGCTGGCGGGCGTGGAAAGGCACCGCGCGCAGGATGCCGGCCAGGGCGTGGGCGATGGCCACGTGCCGGCCGGCCTGCCCGGCCTCCTCGTCCCGCACGCCCAGCGTCTCCAGGGCGAGCCGGGCCAGCGGCACGGCGGTCGCCTCGGCGTAGCCGAGCAGGGCGTCGAGGTCGGCCGGCGGGGCGTCCTCCAGATCGGCCTCGCGGGCGTCGATCAGCCGGTCGAAATGGACACGGGTCAGGCCGTGCGCCGCCACCGCCGCGGCCAGCGGCTCCATAATCGCGTGCCGGGGCACAGGACCGCCCTCGTAGACCGCGGCGATACCGTCGCGCCAGAACTGCAGGCGCATCTGGCCGAGCAGGGGCTCGCTCACCACCTCGCGGGTCTTGGCGATCTCCAGATTGAAGGCATAGAGCGCGAACAGGGCCTCCCGCCGATCGGCCGGAGCGAACAGGCTGGTCAGAAACCGGTCGTTGTCGTACTTCCGCACCTCCTGTCCGCTATAGGACAGGGCGGGTGTCGCCTTCGCCATGTGGCTCCTGTTGGGAAAATTGGGGGTGGAACGGTTTGGGACCGAGGCAAAGCCGGACCGCGCCTTATATTAGGCAGACAAGCTCGCCACGCCAGCCCAGACGCGCAGCAGGCACGGAACTCATGGCCGATTTCAACATCGCCCCGACCAAGCCCCGTCGACCCGGCCCGATCGCCCGCAAGGACGCCGGTTCCGAGAATTTCCCCGTAGCGTCGCGGCTGCTGCCCAAGCACCTGCGGCCGCACGTGATGGCCTTCTACCGCTTCGTCCGGCTGGCCGACGACATCGCCGACGACCCGGATCTCGAGCCGGAGACCAAGCTGGCCTACCTGGAGGCGCTGGAGCGGGCGCTCACCTCCGGGCAGACCAAGCACGCCTACCTGAAGCCGGCGCTTGAGCTGCGCGCCAGCCTGCAAGACACCGGCGTCAGCGACCGCCACGCCCGCCAGGTGCTGCGCGCCTTCCGGCGCGATGCGGTGGGGGCGCGCTGCCACAGCTGGAGTGACCTGCTGCTCTACTGCCGCTTCTCGGCCAACCCGGTCGGGCGCTACCTGCTCGACCTCCACGGCGAGGGCATGGCCGCCGGCCCGGCCGCCGACGCGCTGTGCTCGGCGCTCCAGGTGCTCAACCACCTCCAGGACTGCCGCGACGACTGGATGCAGCTCGGCCGCTGCTACATTCCCCTGGCCTGGTTCGAGGAGGCCGGAATCAGCGTCGAGCGGCTGGTCGAGGGGCAGAGCGACGCCAAGCTGCGCGCCATCTTCGACCGCACGCTGGAGCACACCGACCGGCTGTTGGAACGGGCGGCCCCCCTGCCCGGCCTGATCCAGCACCGCGGCCTGCGCATGGAGGCGGCGGTCATCCTCAGCCTCGCCGAATCGCTTGCGAATCGGCTGCGGGTGCGCGATCCCATGAGGAAGCGGGTTGCCCTCGGCGCGCACCACAAGATGTTCGCCATGGCCCGCGGGCTCGCGCGCGGCCTGGGGAGCCGATAGACAGGGACCGATCATGACCCAACCGCTGCTGGAGTCCACGCCGACGGACGACGCCGATTCGCCGGCGGCGGTGACCGGGCGTTCCAACAGCACCTTCTACTGGCCCATGCTCCTCCTGCCGCGCTCCAAGCGCGCGGCGATGTTCGCCATCTACGCCTTCTGCCGCCGAATCGACGACATCGCCGACGAACCCGGCGAGCCGGCGGCCAAGCGGGCGGCGCTGGACGCCTGGCGGCGCGAGATCCGCGGCCTCTACGGCGGCGGCGTCCCGACCAGTTCGCTCACCGCCGCGCTGAAGGGCGCCATCGAGCGCTATGGCCTGCCGCGGGGCGAGCTGGAGGCGCTGATCGACGGGATGGCCATGGACATCCCCGGCGGCGACGGCACCGGCATGCGCGCGCCGCCGCTCGCCATGCTTCGGCTCTACTGCCGCCGCGTGGCCGGCGCGGTCGGCATGCTGGCCATCCGCGTCTTCGACCGCGCCGATCCGGCCACCGAGTCCTTTGCGCTGGCCCTGGGCGAGGCGCTGCAACTGACCAACATCCTGCGCGACCTTGCCGAGGACGCCAGGCTCGGCCGCCTCTACCTGCCGCGCGAGCTGCTGGCCGGGGCGGGGATCGCCGACACCGACCCCGACGCCGTGCTGGCCGATCCCGGCCTGCCCGCGGCCTGCGAGGCGCTGGCCGACCTGGCCGAGGCGCGCTTCGCCGAGGCGCGCCGCGCGCTGGGCGAGGGCGCCGGCGACGGGCGCGGCTCGCTGTGGGCGGCGGTCGCCATGATGGTGCTCTATCACCGGCTTCTGGTCCGGCTGCGGGCGCGTGGCTGGCGCGACCCGGCGCAGCGGGTGCGGG
>JAEZHQ010000373.1 GCA_023416455.1 Pseudomonadota bacterium
GAGGCGGGGGTGATGGTGGCAAGGCCCGCCACCGCCCCCACCAGCACGCCGGAGAAGGTCGGATGGCCGTTCTCCCGCCATTCCCAGAACATCCAGACGAGCATGGCGATGGAGCCGGCCAGCATCGTGTTGGTGAAAGCGTAGGCCGCCAGCGCGTCGGCGGCGTAGGCGTCGCCGGCGTTGAAGCCGAACCATCCGAACCACAGCAGGCCGGCGCCCAGCGCCACGAGCGGCAGGCTGGCCGGCTCGGACTCGACCTCGCCGGGGGCGAGCTTGCGCTTGCCGAGATACGCGGCCGTCACCAGCGCGGAACAGCCCGCGGTGGTGTGAATGACGATGCCGCCGGCAAAGTCGACGACGCCGAGCCTGTCGAGGAAGCCTCCCCCCCAGATCCAGTGCGCAGCCGGCAGATAGACCAGAATGGTCCAGAAGGCGACGAAGATCAGGTAGCCTTCGAAACGGAACCGTCCGACGAAGGCCCCGGTCATCAGCGCCGGCGTGATGATGGCGAACATCATCTGATAGACGAACACCATGATGAAGGGGATATCCGGCCCATAGGCCGGGTTGGGCGAAATGCCCACATGATACATGCCGAAATAGGTTGCGATGTTGCCGATGACTCCGCCGAGATCAGGGCCGAAGGCAAGACTGAAGCCGCCGAATACCCAGATCAATCCCACCACGCCGATGCATACGAAGTTCTGGATCATGATCGACAGTATGTCGCGCTGCTTGACCAGACCACCGTAGAACAGGGCGAGTGCCGGTGTCATCATGCACACGAGTGCCGTGCACAGGAGTATAAAGGCGGTGTTTCCTGCGTTTATACCTTGCATGGGAGTTCCCTCGATAGGCGCCGAGTGACCCGACGGCGGGACGGCCGGAGAGTGACGAACGAAGGCGGGTGTCGCTCAGGGGACGCATGGTCGACCGCTCCGGAGCAGCGCGCGTCCCCGGCTCCCGGGAGGCCGGATGGTGCGGGACGACCACGGCCCGTCATGGAACGGTGTCCGGATGCGGCGGCTCGGGGCGCCGCGATGCCTCCAGGATTGCGCCGGAGGCCAGCAGGATGGTGCCGATGACCGGCCTGTGAGGATGCGGGGCCAGATTCTTCCGTGGGGCGGTGAACAGGTACATGGTCAGAACGTAAGGGGCGGTAAAGGATGGAATGCCTTGCGCCGCCACGAAGACGTCGAGCGCGCCGTCCACGAACACGGTCACCACCGTCGCCAGCAGCGCATAGAGGATGACCTTCGGCGACGGCGTGAGGAAGATGACGCCGACCGCCATCGCGGTCAGCACCGGGCTGAAGCCGTAAAGCCCCTGGCTGACCGTGGCCGGATCGGCGCCCATCCCTATGGACACGACCAAGGCGACCAGCGATCCGGCGACGGCGGCAAGGCCCGCCGGCACCGAGGCGATGAAGATTCCGATGAGGATGATGACGCCGCTTATCCAACTGCCGAGCAGATAGACCTGGCCGATGTTGCGGAAGAAGATCTCGACGAGTTCCACCGGCGCGGGAAGCGCCACGAAGCCCTGCACATAGTCGGTCGGAAGCTTCGGCGGGGAGCCCGTCACCCGCAGTCCGCCGAATGAATAGGCGGCGGCGACCAGCAGCCAGCCGGTGAGAACGAACGGCCCGGTGGAGCCGGGAATGTTCCACTTGTCGGTCAGCGTCGCGCTGAACGCCGCGGTGACGACCGTGCTGGCCGCGGCGCCGATGACGACAAGGACCCAAAGCTGGGGGGAGACGGCGATGAATGTCGGCAACGCCGCACCGACGAGGACGCCGTTGAACCCATAGAGGCCGGACGCGATCGACTTCGGGTCGCAATCCATCCAGTTGGCCGTGAGCGTCGCGACGATCACGCCGACGGCCGCGCCGATGGTGGTCGCCCAGTTGCCCGATGCGTAGGAGGCGTAGCCAATCGCCACGAAGAACAGCAGACCGGTCAGGGCGTTCTCCATGAAGAAGACCTGGCTGGCGCCGCGCAACGCCTGGATTGCGAAGTTCGGTTTTCCTTCGGACATCGACAGCTCCCACGGGTCAGCGCCACAGGAATTCATCCGGCAAGGTGTGTCCGCGCGCCTCCTCGCGGACGATCCGCCAGAACCGGCGGACCTCCCTGCGCACGTCATAGGTTTCCACGCCCACCGCGCGCAGCATGAGGCCGGCTTCATTCGGCAAGCGGCAGACACCCGAGACCGCTCTTGGCGCTTGGCCGGAAAAATTGGTTTCGAACCGCTCCTTGATGCGGGCGGCGACCGGCGGGGGCGTCAGGCACATGACGTTGGCGAAGGCATCGTAGCCTTGCATGACGCCCGGATAGTCGACCGTCGGATCATCCTTCTCGATCAGGATTTTCTCGGCGAAGAGCTTGCGGCCGCAGGGCCGCCTTACCGCGACGGCGCTCGACAGGAGATCGAAGCCGAAGCGCTCGTCCGCACGGTGATGCTTGCGCCCGGCCAGGGTCATCTCGCCATAGATCAGCGTCGCGTCCTCGGCGATGACCACATCGGTCTGGCTGATGAAGCGGGCGTTGCGGTAGAGAATGGTGACGTCGGGCAGATACTCCAGATAGGACCCGCTTTCGAGCGTCACGCTCTGATGCTGGGACGCATAATTCGCGTCCATCCGATGGACGCGGTTGGCGCCTTGGGAGGTGACGTGGGCGCAGGCCCGCTCGCCGACCCGGATGTCGATCTTGTACCGGTCGCCCTGGAGGATGCCGCCGCCGACCGAGATGATCGAGCAGATCGGCAGTTCCGGCATCGCCTCGTCCCAGTAGAGCGCCTGCTGAACGAGCAGCGGCGCCAC
>JAEZHQ010000420.1 GCA_023416455.1 Pseudomonadota bacterium
GCCTGCGCAACACCTGGTGGATCGTCGACTACAACCGCCAGAGCCTGGACGCGGTGATCCGCGAAGGGCTGTGGGAGCGGCTGGAGAACATCTTCCGCGCCTTCGGCTGGGACGTGGTGATCCTGAAGTACGGTTCGCTGATGCGGGCGGCCTTCCAGGAGCCGGGGGGCGACCGGCTGCGGGAATGGATCGACGCCTGCCCCAACCAGCTCTATTCGGCGCTGACCTACCAGGGCGGGGCGGCGTGGCGGCGCCGGCTGCTCGACGACCTCGGCGACCAGGGGCCGGTGACCCGCCTGATCGAGAGCCGCGACGACGCCGAACTGGCCCGGCTGATGGGCAACCTGGGCGGCCACGACCTGCCCTCGCTGCTCGACGCCTTCGCGCAGGCGCGGACCCACGACCGGCCGGTCTGCTTCATCGCCTACACGGTCAAGGGCGCCGGGCTGCCGCTGGCCGGGCACAAGGACAACCACGCCGGCCTGCTGACCCCGGCCCAGATGGACGGCTTCCGCGCCGCCCACAACGTCCGCCCCGGCCACGAGTGGGAGCCCTTCGAGGGCTGCGCCCTGCCGGCGGAGCGGCTGCGATCCTTCCTGGAGCGGGTCCCCTTCGCGCAGAAGGGGCGGCGGCGCCATCACGCGCCGGCCGTGCCGGTGCCGGCCGCCCTGCCCGTTCCGGCCCAGAAGAGCCTGTCCACCCAGGCCGCCTTCGGCCTGATCCTGAACGAGCTGGGGCGCGAGCGCTCCGCGCTGACCGAGCGGATCGTCACCACCGCGCCGGACGTCACCGTCTCGACCAACCTCGGCGCCTGGGTGAACCGGCGCGGCCTGTTCGCCAAGAGCGCCATGGCCGACCTGTTCAAGAAGGAGCGCATCCCCTCCACCTACAGCTGGGAGTTCTCGCCCCAGGGCCAGCATCTGGAGCTGGGGATCGCCGAGTCCAACCTGTTCATCCTGCTGTCGGCGCTGGGCCTGTCGCATTCGCTGTTCGGCGAGCGGCTGCTGCCCATCGGCACCGTCTACGACCCCTTCATCATGCGCGGGGCCGACCAGATGAACTACGCCTGCTACCAGGACGCGCGCTTCCTGCTGGTGGCCACCCCGTCGGGGGTGACCCTGGCGCCGGAAGGGGGCGCCCACCAGTCCATCGCCACCCCGCTGGTCGGCATGGCGCAGGACGGGCTCGCCTATTTCGAGCCGGCCTTCGCCGACGAGCTGGCGGTGGTCATGCGCTGGGCCTTCGACTACATGCAGCGCGACGGCGAGGGCGCCCCGGACGAACGCAACTGGCTGCGCGACGAGACGGGCGGGTCGGTCTACCTGCGCCTGTCCTCGCGCGCCCTGGAGCAGCCGGCGCGCCGGATCGACGCGGCGCTGGAGCGCGACATCGTCGACGGCGCCTACTGGCTGCGGCGGCCGGGACCGAACGCCCAGGTGGTCGTCGCCTACAGCGGGGCGATGGCGCCCGAGGCGATCGAGGCGGTGGGAATGCTGGGCGAGGACCGGCGCGACGTCGGCCTGCTCGCCGTCACCTCGGCCGACCGCCTCCAGGCGGGCTGGAGCGCGGCGCAGCGGGCGCGCGAGCGCGGCCTCGGCCACGCCTGCTCCCACGTCGAGCGGCTGCTGGCCGGCCTGCCGCCGCACTGCGCGCTGGTCACCGTGGTCGACGGGCACCCGGCGACGCTGGGCTGGCTGGGCGCGGTCGAGGGACACCGCACGCGGGCGCTGGGGGTCGAGCATTTCGGCCAGACCGGGACCATCGCCGACCTCCACCGCCATTTCGGCATCGACGCCCAGGGCATCGCCCGGGCCGCCGAGGCGCTGTCGCCGGGCCGCCCCGTCCGCCATCTGCGGGCGGTGTAGCGGGGGGTGGACGGCCGCCTACCGCTGCAGTGGGGATTTACCGGTTTGGGTATTGCCAATGGCACTGGCGAGCTCGTTGCTGATGCCGCCTTCGCCAGACGGACCACGCGATAATGGCGGTGGGGTGGTCTGGTTGCGGCAGACCGATCGAGAAGGCCAGGAGGCGGCGGATTTCCGGCACGGTGAGGGGGAGCAACTCGGCCGCCAGATCGACGCTGTCCTGTCCCACCGATGGCCGCCGTCACCCAGGCGCAGGGCACCCCCCGCCACGGCGCGCTCCAGCATCGCCCGACCCTGCTTCGGCTTGGTGGCGAAGGCCACCTCCTCCGGCACCCCGGCCAGACGCCGGCGCTCGGCATTCGCTGCCGACTCCTCCGGCAGGTGCAGCGCGCAATCGATCAACGCCCGACCACGGCGGCTTGCATAGAGCGGATCGCGTAAAATCGGAATCGATTTGAAGCGTGAATCCGCTCGCAATACAAAAGCCTAGAGTGTGGATCGGCGTCGAAGGCAGGACCACGGCCAAGCGATGGCTACAGAATTGATTCTATTTGTGATTCTGCTTCACAGGGTGGTCTTCTGTCGGCGCCGACAGAAGGCCACCCCGACAACCAAATTCTTTTGTGAGATCAACAGGTTGAGGCCCGCCATGACCTGGTCTTGCATTGGACGCCGGTCCACAGTCACTGTGCGCTTCGGCCGGGGAATGTGATGGCGACGAGCGGCATTGGCCTTGTGCGGCATGGCAAGCGACCGAAACGGGGACGGGGTCTCGACCTACGACACCGAACCCATCCATGCAACACGACGACACGAACGCCAGTCTGGGTGCCGCGCCGGCGGGCGCGGCACCGGCTCCGCCGTCCGCGCCGTTTGAACCCTCGAGCGGGGCCGATTTTGGAGCCTCGCCCGGCGCCGACGAGAGCAAAACGGCGTGACTCAACCAAATCGGTCTCCAGGAAACCCGGCGCGGTTCACGTCCACTGCGGCCGCATTCCGCCGAGGCCGATCACGCCTCCGAGGACGGCGTCTTTGATGATTTTCTGGCACTCTTGGCACCTCGCGGCCTTGGCTTTGGGTCGTGGCGGCCTGGGTTGATGGTCGCGTCCACCTGATCCAGCATGCTTCGCGATACGCCGCTGGCTTCCGCGAACTCCGGCCAGCGTGCGACCGCCGCCAGCGTCCTGTCGATGCAGGCCCGCACCACCGCGTCCCTGACGTCGGCCGCGGCGGCGACGCTCCTGATCTCGTCGATGCCGGGGTCGCGGACATCGCTTCCGACGAGCAGCGCGTGGTAGCCGCCGGGACCGGCCGAGAACGTCACGTCGTATGCTGGCGCGACCGACCAGGTCCCGTCCTCGGCCATCACGAACGAGTGGTTCTTTGTGTGATCGTCGCGGTTGTGCGCCAGCACGTTGAAGACCATCCTCGCGAACATCCGGTCCACCTCGGCTTCCCGCCGTGTAAGGAGCCGGGTCGCCTTCAGGAGTTCGACGTAGCCGATGCTGGGCATCCTGTGGTCGGCGTGCAGCAGTCCGCACGCCGTGAGCATGTGGACACGCCGGTTTCCCTCGCGGTCGAAGCGCCTGATCCCGAAGTGGCCCGGCCCTCGCTTCGACGGGAACAACGCCGTCTCCGGCATATCGACACCCGCCTCCTGCGACATGAGGGCATAGGCGTGCTCGATAGCGCCGATGTCGACCGGATCCTCCCGGGCGCGGAATTTTACGATCCAGTGCTCGAATCCCGGCGCGAGGTCGTCGACTCCATGAACGAGCCTGCGACCGTCGGCCGAGAGGCCCACGAGGGCCTTGGGACGGGCGCCCGACGAAGAACCGCCGAGGGCGAGCAGATGGTCGATGACGACGTCGGCATCGTCCTCCAGCACGAGTCGGGCGCTTTCCGCCAGTTCGTCGAGGTCGATGTGCGGCTTGCGTGCGCGTGCGCGCTGCGGATGCTCAGGCCGGTAGCGGAGCGCCCCCATGCCGCGCGACCCGACCATCGCCAGCCGGTCGAGCGGGGTGAGCGATCCGGGAAGGATGCCGCCCTCCCTGAGCTTGCGGTCCAGTAGCAGGCGTCCCCACCCGTCAGGCAGGCTGTCGTTGAAGACTCCGTGCAGGCCGTCGAACAGGCCCCGCGGCCCCTCGTACAGGTCGGTTCCCGGACGCATCCGGAACGGAGATAGTTCAAGCCCCAAGGCTCGGAACGCGGGATCGTACGCGAAGTAGAGGACACGGTCCCGGCGGACGATGTCGCCCACATGCCGCAAGGCTCCTTCGGTCTCCATCTCGACGTGGATGGTTTCCACCGGCTCGACGTTCCGCAACCTCGTGCTCATTTCTTCCGTCCTCTCTTGCGTTTGGTCGGAGCGGCAGCGAGCACCTCGGCCATCGTGGTGTAGGGCTTGGGTGCAAACAGCCCGTCGAAACCGTCCTCGGCTTTGAGCGCGACGGCGAGGCGCGCCAGCGCCTCCAGCGAGATCGCCCCGGTGCTTTCGAACCGCTTCAAACTGCCAAGGCTCACGCCGGACCGGGTCGCCAGCCCCTCCTGACTCAGGTCGGCGGCCAGCCTTGCCTCGCGCGCCCGCTTGGCAATGGCGCGGCAGAGATCGTCGGGGGAAGCGAATTCAAAGTCGAAAATGTTAGCCATTACCAACCTTTTGTGCCGGTAATAGATAATATATTGACTGCTATAGGGCCGTCAACGTGTCGGCTGATCAGTTGCCGAGGTGAGCGATGGCGGGGTATGGGTCGGCATGACGACGCGCCCCGATCCCCGCTACGCTGGCTACCGCTATCCCGCCGAGATCATCGCGACGGCGGTTTGGCTGCACCTCCGTTTTCCGCTCAGCTTGCGGATGGTCGAGGAGCGGCCCGCGGCATCACGGTGAGCCACGAGACGGTGCGCCAGTGGGCCCGGAAGTTCGGCCCCGAGATCGCCACCCGGTTGCGCCGCCGGGCGCCACGGGGGGCGACAAGTGGCACCTCGACGAGGTCGTCCTGACCATCGGCGGCCGCAAACATCACCTCTGGCGGGCGGTCGATCAGGACGGCTTCGTTCTCGACGCCCTGGTCCAGAGCCGGCGCGACACCAAGACAGCCAAGCGCTGCGCTCGCGCAAGCTGCTGAAAAAGCAAGGCCGGGCACCGCGCGTGCTGATCACCGACACGCTGAAATCCTACGCCGCCGCCAAGCGAGAGCTGGGGATGGGCGGGGAGCACCGCCAGCACAAGGGGGTGAACAACCGGGCCGAGAACTCCCACCAACCCACCCGACGGCGCGAACGGCAGAGGAAGCGCTTCAAAGACCCCGCCCAGGTCCAGCGCTTCCTGGCCATTCACGACCCGATTGCCAACCTCTTCCATCTCCGCCGCGACCACCGTTCCGCCTCCGACTACCGCGCCGCCCGCGCCCCGGCCTTCTCTGCCTGGGCCGAGGTCGCTGGCGCGCCGCTGGCCGCCTGATCCCCCGGTTTCTTGGAGGAGTCCGGTGCCTCCTCCGGATCAGTGTGTAGCTCCCGCGGATTCACGTGATGGAAGGCCGCCCACGGCTGTAGGGTTTCCTCCGTCAACTCGTCGACGTCGCCGCCTCTGGCTGCCACCAGCGTCGGCAGTTCGCGTCGTGTGAGCGTGTCAACCTGACGCCGGACTGCCTCGGCCTGGATCGAGTCGGCGGCGTTGATGAGCGTGTCGCGCGTATTGGAGCTTTGCCTGTTTGTCGGCGTCCCGTACCTCTTGGGCTTTCTTGTGAAGAAGGCCCACCACGCTTGCGCTGTGCGCGTAAGAGCCCGTTTGATTATGCGTTATGATCGATTTCTCGGCTGTATGCTCTAAGAACGCGGCTGAAGGCTGCGATGTGAACAGCATCTTCGGCGGCTGCCGCATCCTGCTCCAGGTTTCTGGTCTGGCGGCGGTAGCGGTTGGTCCGGGTACCGAAGGTCGCCTCGATGCGCCAGTGGATGGGCAGCGGGGTGAAGCCGGTGCTTTGCAGGGGCTTGCTGGAAACCTGCACGTCGGCGCCATGCCCTCTGTGCCAATGACGGTGGGCGGCGTCGTCCATCCGCTGACCAACGTGGATGCCGTCCACCTTGATGCGGTCGAGGTTCCAGCCGTCCTGGGCCGCGCGATCCAGCAGGATCCCGGCGGCTTTGGTGTCGTGAACGTTGGCAGCGGCAACCACCGCCGCCGGGATGGCCGCGTCCTCCGCCACCTCGCGCCCCATGAATCCGCCGTAGCGGCCGGGCCGGCGCAACGCCGCCCCGCAGGACCGGACCTGGAGGCCGGATCGGCGGAGGCCGGAGGCGCCACCTCGCCCGTGACGACGAAGCGCCCCGACCGGCAGGCCCGTTCCAAACCGTGCAGGGGCCGCTCGGGGGGCCGCTCCGGGGGCGGCGTGGGAGAGGGCGCCGCAGCGGCATGGCGGCGGGGGCGGCCCGGCGGCCACTCCGACGGGCGAGGGTGGGGGCCTGCGGACGCCCTCGGCGTCACGCCTCCTCGGAGAAGATCGCCTTGAGATCGACCAGCGGTTCCGGCCGAGGCTCCAGGTCGAGCTGACGCTCCACGGCGTCGAGATGCGCCAGCATCAGGGCGGTCGCCTCCTTCTCCGTCCCCGTCCCCGTCCCCGTCCCCGTCTCCGTCCCCTCCCCGGCGCCGGCCAGCGCGTCGATCAGACGGCGGTGGTCTTCGGCCGAGCAGGTGTGCGCGGAGCGCCGCTCGAAGGCGG
>JAEZHQ010000437.1 GCA_023416455.1 Pseudomonadota bacterium
GGCGATGGCCGTTCCGCAGCCAGCCCCGCGGGCGGAGCGTCCGGAGGAGCCGCCCCCGCCCGCCGCCGTGCCCCCGCCGGTCCCCCAGCCGCCGGTCCCCCAGCCGCCGGTCCCACAGCCACCGGCCGCACAGGCGCCGGACGATGGGCGGGCGGTGGTGCGTGCCTTCTACGAGGCGCTGGGGCAGGCCGACGGCGCCCATGCCAACCGCTTTCTGGTGCCGGAGAAGCGCAACGCCGGCGCCTACGACGTGGTGGCGATGACCCGCTTCTACGCCGCCATGCGCGAGCCGCTGCGCCTGCTCTCCGCCGAGCCTGCGGGTCCGGACCGCCTGCGGGTCCGCTACGCCTACGTCCACGCCGGTGGCCGCCGCTGCGACGGCGCGGCCGAGGTCACTCTGTCCCGGCGCGGCGGCGAAACCCTGATCGAGCGCATCCAGGCCCTCGACGGCTGCTGACCGGCGGCCGGAGGCTGCTTCCTATGCCGAAAGTGGAGGTGGCGGCGCATTGTGCCGCTGCGACGGCCGCTACTATAGTCTGGCCATGAAGAGTCTGTCCGGCGGCGCCCCGTCCGCCACCGCCTCCGCCGCCAAGAGCCACCTCCTGTCGGGCGGAGGGGAAATGGGCGCTCTCATGCGCGCCTACAACTGGTCGGCCACGCCGCTCGGGCCGCCCGAGGGATGGCCCCATCCCCTGCGCACCCTGGTCGCCGTGATGCTGGACTCCCGCCAGCCCATGTTCGTGGCCTGGGGACCGGCGCGCATCATGCTGTACAACGACGGCTACATCCCGATCCTCGGCCGGCGCCATCCGGCGCTCGGCCGGCCCTTCTCGGAGGCGTGGTTCGACATCATGGGCGAGGTCGGTCCCATCCTGGACCGGGCCTACGCGGGCGTGTCCACCCACATGGACGACATCGCCTTCGTCATGACCCGCAACGGCTACCGGGAAGAGGCGCATTTCGCCTTCTCCTACACGCCGGTGCGCGACGAGGACGGGGCCGTCGCCGGCATGTTCTGCGCCTGCACCGAAACCACCGCCCAGGTGCGCGCCGACCGGCGCCTGCGCGAGGCGAACGAGAGGCTGGAGGTGGAGCGCGAGGCGGTGAAGGCGGCCAACGCGCGGCTCGCCGCCGAAGGCGACCGCCTGCGCGACCTGTTCCGCCAGGCCCCCGGCTTCATGTGCGTGCTGCGCGGACCCGACCATGTGTTCGACCTCGCCAACGCCGCCTACCGGCGCCTGGTCGGCGATCGCGACCTGCTGGGCAGGACGGTGCGCGCGGCCCTTCCGGAGATTGCCGAGCAGGGGTTCTTCGAGCGGCTGGACGAGGTCTACCGCAGCGGCGAGCCCTTCGTCGGTTACCGCCAGCCCATCACCCTGCGCCGCCACCCCGAAGCCGCACCGGAGGAGCGCTTCCTCACCTTCGTCTTCCAACCGATCCGGGACGCTGACGGGCGGGTGACCGGGATCTTCGTCGAAGGCAACGACGTCACCGAAACCCTGGTGGCGGAGGAGGCCCTGCGCGCCAGCGAGGAGCGGCTGCGCATCGCCCAGGAGGCCGGCCGGGTCGGCACCTTCGAACTGGTGCCGGCCACCGGCCACCTCACCGTGTCGGACGAGTTCTGCCGCCTCTGGGGCATTCCGCTCCGCCCCACCCTCACGGTGGAGGAGCTGCTCCCCCTCGTCCACCCCGACGATCGCCGCCTGCTGCAGAGGCGGCCGGACGGGGCCGCCCCGCCCTACGGGCTGGGCTACGCCGAGTACCGCATCGTCCGGCCCGACACCGGCGCCGTGCGCTGGATGGCGCGGCGGGGCGAGGCGGTCCAGCCGACGGCGGACGGCCCGCCGCGGATGGTCGGCGTCTGCTACGACATCACCGACCGCAAGCGGGCCGAGATCGCCCTGTCCGAGCTGAACGCCACGCTTGAGGCGCGCGTGGCCGCGGCGCTCGCCGAACGCAAGCTGTGGGCCGACATCGTCGAGAGCACCGACTCCTTCGTCTGCGCGCTCGACCCCGACTTCCGCTTCCTCGCCTTCAACCGGGCCTACGCCGCCGAGTTCGCGCGCATCTACGGCGTTTCCCCGCGCCTCGGCGCCGACTTGAGGAGCGTGCTCGGCCACCTGCCGGAGCCGCTGGAGGCGGCGCTGGCGGTGTGGCGCCGGGCCCTGGCGGGCGAGGAGTTCACCATGGTCGGCGAGTTCGGGGTGCCGGAGCATGGGCGCAGCCATTACGAGCTGAAGTTCAACACGCTGCGCGACCGCGAGGGGCGTGCCGTCGGCGCCTTCCAGTATGTCCGCGACGTGACGGCCGAGCAGGAGGCGGAACAGGCGCTGCGCCGGGCGGAGGAGCAGCTGCGCCACGCCCAGAAGATGGAGGCGGTGGGCCAGCTCACCGGCGGGGTGGCGCACGACTTCAACAACCTGCTCCAGGCCCTGCGGGGCTGCCTCCAGATGATCGGGCGGCGGAGCCAGGACGTGCGGGTCGCCCCGCTGCTGGACGCCGGGCACCAGGCGGTGGACCGCGGCGCCAAGCTGGTGCAGCAGCTGATGGCCTTCGCCCGTCGCCAGGCGCTGCGCCCGGAGCCGGTGGACGTGCGCGACCGCGTGCTGGGCATGAGCGAGCTGCTGAGCCGGGCGTTGCGCGCCGACATCCGCCTGGAGGCCGATTTCGCCCCCGGCCTGTGGCCGGTCGAGGTCGACCCGACCCAGTTCGAGCTGGCCCTGCTCAACCTGGCGGTGAACGCCCGCGACGCCATGCCGGAGGGCGGCACGCTGAGGCTGGGCGCCGCCAACGTCACGCTGGGTCCCGACGATCCCGACGGGCTGGCCGGCGACTTCCTGCGGCTGTCGGTGTCGGACACCGGCACCGGCATGGCGCCGGAGGTGCTGGCGCGGGCCTTCGACCCCTTCTTCACCACCAAGGAGATCGGCAAGGGCTCCGGCCTCGGCCTCTCCCAGGTCCACGGCTTCGCCCGGCATTCCGGCGGCGCCGTCCGCATCGACAGCGCGCCGGGGCAGGGCACCACGGTGCATGTGCTGCTGCGCCGTTGCGCCGCCGCCCCGGCGTCCGGCGGCGCCCGGCC
>JAEZHQ010000526.1 GCA_023416455.1 Pseudomonadota bacterium
CGCCGGGCCTCCTCGCGCCGGGCCTTGGGCTCGGCCGGAGCGGCGGGGGTGACCGCGTGGATGGCGGCAACCTGCCGCCCCTTGGCGTTCTCCGCCACGTCGCACAGCACGACGCTGCCCTCGGTCAGCGCGACCTCGCCCAGGGGGGCCAGGACCGACGAATGCAGAAAGGCCTCTCCGGATCCGTCGGCGAACCGGACGAAGCCGAAGCCCTTGTCCGCCTTGTACCACTTCACCGTCGCCGTGACGTTCTTCAGCTCTTCACTCACCACCGACACTCTTTCACCGGAACAGAACAGGGCCGACCTTGGCGGGATTTCGACAGGGATGCAACGCGGGAATGACGGGGCCGGCCCGGCGGGGATCCTGCCCCGGGGGGCGCCGCCGGCACCCGCTTCAGGGTCGGCGGGAGGGCTCACCGCGCAGCCGCACCTTCGGACCATGGTCCCCGTCGGATGAGAATTCAATGCCGGCCGCCCGAAAAACCCGATAGACCGTGGCCAGCGCCGGGTCGGGAAGCGGCTGCGTCCCCGCCTCCATCAGGCGCAGGGTGGTTTCGCTCAGCGCGGCGTTCCACGCCAGGTCGGCCCAGGTCCAGCCCAGCAGATCCCGCGCGGCCCGGCACTCCTCCGGGGTCATGGCGGCCCCTCCCCTTCCACCGGCCCGTCGCCGGCCAGACGGGCGGCGAACAGCTGCGGGAAATAGGCGAGACCGGCGCCGAACAGGCCGGCGCCCAGGCCCGCCCCCCGGGTTGGGCGGGCGGGGCCGCCGCCCCGGCTCCGGTGCCGCCCAGCGGCGTCCGGCGGCTCGTAGAAATGCAGCGCGAGCTGCCCGTCGGGCTCCGCGGCGTAAGGCAGCCCCGGCGCCGTCCGGCGCTCCGCCCCCGGGATCAGATACTGTTCACCTTGTGCGGTCCGTTCGCTGCGCGGCATGTCCCACGGTCCTTGACGCCAGGACCCGGATGGTCGCGCCAAATCTCGAGTCGGGTCAAGAAAAACGAGCGAAATTCGCGAGAATTGTCGGCTGGAGTCCCGCCCGCACGCCCTTCGGGGAAGTAACCATCCCTTGGAGCGGTGACGCGGGCGGGCGGGCGCCCCCAAGGCCGTTCATTGCGGCCGGCCATTGCGATCAGCCATTGCGGTCAGCCATTGCGGTCAGCCATTGCGGTCGGCCCCGGCCCCGGCCGCCGGCTGCCGCCCGGAAGCCAGGCCGGAGATGCCGCGGGCGGCGTCGGCGGTGGCGCCTTCCGCCTTGGCGATGCGGGCGTAGAGGGCCAATGCCTGCGCCACCACCTGGTCCATGTTGTAATAGCGGTAGGTCGCCAGCCGGCCGACGAAATGCACGTTCGGCGTGGCGTCGGCCAGAGCCTGGTAGCGGCGGTAGAGCGCGGCGTTCTCCGGCTTGGGCACCGGGTAGTAGGGGTCGCCCTCGGCCGCCGGGTACTCGTAGGTCAGGCTGGTCCTGGGGTGGGTCTGGCCGGTCAGGTGCTTGTATTCGGTGATCCGCGTGTGGGGCACCTCCTCGCCGGGGTGGTTGACGACGGCCACCGGCTGGAACCATTCCCGGTCCACCGTCTCGTGCCGGAAGCGCAGGGAGCGGTAGGGCAGCGGGCCGTAGCGGTGGTCGAAATACTCGTCCACCGGCCCGGTGAAGATCACCCTGTCGTGGGGCACCTCGCGGGCCACCGCGCGATGCTCGGCGTTCAGCATGATGGTGATGTTGGGATGGTCGAGCATGGTCTCGAACATCCGCGTGTAGCCGTGCAGCGGCATCATCTGGAAGCTGTCGGAGAAGTAGCGGTCGTCGTCGTTGGTGCGGGTGGGGACGCGCGCCGTCACCGCCTTGTCCAGTTCCGAGGGGTCGAGCCCCCATTGCTTGCGGGTGTAGCCGCGGAAGAACAGCTCGTACAGCTCCCGCCCGACCGTGCCGACGACGACGTCCTCCGAGCTGCGGACCTCGGCCACCGGCTCGGCCCGCTCCTTGAAGAAGGCGGCCACGCCGGCCTCGTCCAGATCCAGGCCGTAGAGGCGGTTGACCGTGCTGCGGTTGATCGGGATGGGGAGGAGCTGCCCGCGCACGCTGGCCAGCACGCGGTGCTCGTAGGGGCGCCACCGGGTGAAGCGGGAGAGGTAGGCGGCGACCTGCTCGGAGTTGGTGTGGAAGATGTGCGGGCCGTAGCGGTGGATGAGAAGGCCGGCGGCATCGTGGTGGTCGTAGGCGTTGCCGCCGATGTGCGGGCGGCGGTCGATCAGGAGGACCCGCTTGCCGAGCCCCGCGGCGAGGCGTTCGGCCAGCACGCTGCCGGCGAAGCCCGCCCCGACGATCAGATAGTCGAAGCGGGCACGCCCCCCCGGGCGCCCCACAAGGGCGGGCGCCCCGGCCGGGCGCCCGTCACGGTTCGGATCACGCATTCCATCAGCCCCTTGCTGCGAGCCCGGGGCGAATCCCGGGTCACAACGGCCAACGCCTCACCGCGCGTTTCGATCCACGCGCGGCGGGCGGCGCAAAGGGGCCGGGGACCGGCCGTCAGCCCTGGCGGGGCAGCGGACCGGGGGGCTCGCCGGCCCGGCCGTCCTTCAGCCCGGCCCGGAAGGACCGGATTCCCTTGGCGAGGTCGCCCATCACGCCGGGCAGCCTGCCGGCCCCGAACAGGAGCAGGACGAGAGCCAGAACGACGAGCCAGTGCAACAGGCTGAAACTGCCCATGACGATCTCCCTATCAACGCGGCGGGTCAGCCGGGCAGCACCAGGACGGTGCCGTCGCGGCCGGTGAGGCGGGCGGTGACGCCGGTCAGCTTGCGCATGATCGACGGCGCCTCCGCCGCCGGAGCGACGGACAGCGCGGTGGACAGGGCGTCGGCGGTGGTCGCGTCGGGCGCCTGCACGGTCACGCCCGCCCAGGCGTCGGCGCAGCGCCCGCTGGCCGGGTCGAACAGGTGGGTGAAGCGGCCCGCCGGGTCGAAGCGCGTGCCGTAGCCGCCGGAGGTCGCCACCGCCCGGTCGCTGACCTCCAGCGTTCCGGCCAGGCGGGACCCGTCGGCGGGGTCGGCCAGCCCGACGGTCCAGGGGCGGCCGGAGGGGTGGTGGCCGAGCGCGCGGATCTCGCCGAGATCGACCAGGACGTCCTCCATGCCCTCCGCCTTGAGGCGCTCCGCCACGCGGTCGGTGACGTAGCCCTGGGCGATGCCGTTCAGCGTCACCGCCATGCCGCGCCCGGCAAAG
>JAEZHQ010000384.1 GCA_023416455.1 Pseudomonadota bacterium
CCCCGCTAGAACGCCTGCCCCAGGCTGATGTAGAGCTGCCAGCGGGCGTCCCCGCTTTCTGGGTTGAGGGGAAAGCCGACGTCCACGCGCAACGGTCCGAAGCCGGTGTAGTATCGGCCCCCCAGCCCGGCGCCGACCCGCAGGGGTTGGCTGAAGTCGGGGAAGGCCCGGTCGTAGACGGTGCCGGCGTCGACGAAGGGCACCAGCCCGATGGTGTCGGTGACCTTGACCCGCAGTTCCACCCCCGCCTCGAACAGCGACAGGCCGCCGGTCGGGTCGCCGAAGGGATCGCGCGGCCCGGCCTTCTGGAAGCCGAAGCCGCGCACCGACCCGCCGCCGCCGGCGTAGAAGCGGTGGTCCGGCGGCACCTCGTCGAGGCTGGCGCCGACGGTGGCGCCGAGCCCGAGCCGCCCCGCCGCCACGTAGCGCCCGTCGCCCGACAGATCGCGGTAGATCGAGCCGTTGAGCAGCACCGAGGTGAAGGCGGTGTTGGTGTCGCCGCCGACGGGGAACCACGGCGTCACCTGGACCGAGGCGCGCTGCCCCCGGGTCGGGTTCAGCAGATTGTCGGAGCCGTCCCAGGCGGCGCCCAGCGGCACGCCGACGAGGCCCGTCTGGTACTCGCGCAGGTTCGTGCGCACCCGCCCGCGCTCGCCGCTGACCCCGTAGGAGATCTTGAACTGGTCGGTGACCTGCCGCTCCAGCGTTCCGGACAGCAGCGTGGCAACCCGGTCATAGGCGGGCGGCTGGTCCGCCGCCACCTGGAAGTCCAGCACCAGCGACTGGCGCAGGGCGAGGAAGTCGGGCTTGCGGAAGTTCGCCGAGAAGCGCAGGTCGGGAAGCCCCAGGTCGTTGCCGCGCCGGCTGTTCTCGTCGGAACCGGTGTTGCTGCCGATGCGGCCGACCTCCAGCCCCAGGCGCAGCCGCTCCGCCCCGCCGAACAGGTTGCGGTGGCCCCAGTAGGCCGATCCGCCCAGCCCGTCGGTGGAGGAGTAGAAGGCGCCCGCCCCGAGGAAGCGCGGCAGCCGCTCGACCAGGGAGACGGTCACCGGCGTCACCCCGTCCGGTCCCGGCTGCTCGGCCAGCCGCACGCTGACCGTGTCGAACACGTCGAGCTGGGCGATCTGCTGGCGCGCCTTGTCCAGCAGGGCCGGATCGTAGGGCTGTCCCGGGCTCCAGGGCAGGCGGCCGCGGACCAGCGCCTCGTTCACGTCCTCCAGCCCCTCGATCCGGCTCTCCCCGAACCGCACCGCTGGCCCGGGGTCGACCGTGAAGGTCACGTCCATGCCGCGGTCGGCGTGGTCGACCACCACGCGCCGCTCGGCAATCCGGGCGAACGGATGGGCGCGCTCGGCCAGACGCCGAAGCAGGGCGCCCTGCGCCTCGACCACCTGCGGCGCGCGGGCCGGCTCCCCGGCGCGCAGGCCAAGCTCGGCCGGCGTCAGGGGGGGGGCCGGCAGGGGGCGGTCGTCCTCGCCGCGGATGGTGACCGACCGCAGGCGGTAGAGCGGCCCCGGCTCCACGGCCACGGTGACCCGGGCCGGCACGCGCTCGGCGTCCACGGTGATGTTCAGCCGGGCGTCATAGTGGCCGGCCGAGCGCAGGGCCGTCTCCAGCCGGCCGCGGTCGTCGTCGGCCCGCCGCTCCAGCCCGAGCACCGAAGGCGGCGGGTCGCCCTTCAGCGCGACCAGCGTGGAGGTGTCGCGAAGCAGGTCGCGCAGGGTGGAATCCTCGACGCCGGTGATCTCCACCTCATAGGGAACCGCCGGCTCCGCGGCGTCGGGCGCCGGCGGCGGCGGCGGCGGTCCGGGGGATTCCGCCACCGGCGGCGGTTCGGGTGTCTGGGCGGCGGCGGCCCCTGCCGCCGCGAGGACGGCGGCCAGGAGGAGGCGGGCGGCGGGGGAAGCGGAAACGCGGCTGGTCATCGTTCCGCAATGTGGGGCCTTGGCGGGAAGAAGTCACCGGTGGGGCGGCCGGCCCCCCCTCGAAAATCGCTATAGGTCGAAGGGCTGGGCTCTTGCCTCCGTCCCCCAAATCATTATATTGCGTCGCAACAGTTTCCCCGGCAGAGCCCACCGACCAATCTCGGCGGGCCTTTTGTTGTGCGCGCCGCCGGCGTCGCGGTGTCGGGGCGGCAATGCGAGACGAAAGCCCCAGGCCCGACACATGACCCTTCGAAACGTCGCCATCATCGCGCACGTCGACCACGGCAAGACCACCCTGGTCGACCAGCTTCTCAAGCAGTCCGGTGCGTTCCGCGAGAACCAGCAGGTCGCCGAGCGCGCCATGGACTCCAACGACCTGGAGCGCGAGCGCGGCATCACCATCCTGGCCAAGTGCACCTCCGTTCTGTGGAACGACCTGCGCATCAACATCGTCGACACGCCCGGCCACGCCGACTTCGGTGGCGAGGTGGAGCGCATCCTGACCATGGTCGACGGTGTCGTCCTGCTGTGCGACGCGGCCGAGGGGCCGCTGCCGCAGACCAAGTTCGTGCTCGGCAAGGCGCTCAAGCTCGGCCTGCGCCCGATCGTGGTGATCAACAAGGTGGACCGCGCCGACGGTCGCCCGCACGAGGTGCACGACGAGGTGTTCGACCTCTTCGCCTCGCTGGACGCCAGCAACGAGCAGCTCGACTTCCCCACCCTGTTCGCCTCGGGCCGCAACGGCTGGGCGACCACGGACCTGGAGAACGGGCCGCGCGAGTCGCTGACCCCGCTGTTCGAGCTGATCCGCGACCATGTCCCGCCGCCCAAGGTGGAGGTCGACGCCCCCTTCCGCATGCTGGCCACCACCCTGGAGGCCAACCCCTATCTCGGCCGCATCCTCACCGGCCGCGTCCAGTCGGGTGTGGTCAAGCCCAACATGGCGATCAAGTCGCTGACCCGCGACGGCAAGCTGATCGAGCAGGGCCGCATCACCAAGGTGCTGGCCTTCCGCGGGCTTGAGCGCGTTCCGGTGGAGGAGGCCGCCGCCGGCGACATCGTGGCGCTGGCCGGGCTGACCCAGACCACCGTCGCCGACACCATCTGCGCGCCCGAGGTGGTCGAGGCCATCGCCGCCCAGCCCATCGACCCGCCGACGCTGGCCATGACCTTCTCGGTCAATGACAGCCCGCTGGCCGGCCGCGAGGGCGACAAGGTCACCAGCCGCATGATCCGCGACCGCCTCCACCGCGAGACCGAGGGCAACGTGGCCCTGCGCGTCACCGACACCGAGGGCGGCGACGCCTTCGAGGTCGCCGGCCGCGGCGAGTTGCAGCTCGGCATCCTGATCGAGACCATGCGCCGCGAGGGCTATGAGCTGTCGATCAGCCGGCCGCGCGTGCTGTTCAAGTCGGACCCGCTGAACGGCCAGCGGCTGGAGCCGATCGAGGAGGTGGTGGTCGACGTCGACGAGGAGTTCTCGGGCACCGTCGTCAACAAGATGGCCGAGCGCAAGGCCGACCTGATCGAGATGCGCCCGTCGGGCGGCGGCAAACAGCGCCTCGTCTTCCACGCCCCGTCGCGCGGCCTGATCGGCTACCAGAACGAGTTCCTGACCGACACCCGCGGCACCGGCATCATGAACCGGCTGTTCCACGGCTACGCCCCCTACAAGGGGCCGATCGCCGCCCGGCGCACCGGCGTCCTCATCTCCAACAGCGACGGCACCGCCGTGGCCTACGCGCTGTGGAACCTGGAGGACCGCGGCCCGATGCTGATCGATCCGGGCGTCCCGGTCTATCAGGGCATGATCATCGGCGAGCACACCCGCGGCAACGACCTTGAGGTCAACGTCATCAAGGGCAAGCAGCTCACCAACATCCGCACCACCAGCAAGGACGAGGCGGTGCGCCTGACCCCGCCGATCCAGATGACGCTGGAGAAGGCCCTGTCCTACATCGCCGACGACGAGCTGGTGGAGGTCACGCCCAAGTCCATCCGCCTGCGCAAGCGCTACCTCGACCCCAACGAGCGCAAGCGCCACCAGCGCGCCGCCGAGGCTGGCTGAGCGGCCGGCTGAGCGGCCGGCGCGGGGGGCTCCGGCCGCCCCCCGCGCCGCTTCCGCATCTCCGTTTTACGCAACGCTTCCATGCCCGGCCCGCGGGAGCCCGCCCTTGGAGGCCGGCCGCCGTCCGGGTAGCCTTGTCCGCTCCGAACAACCAAGGAGGGAACAAGGCATGGCGCAGAACCGCGAGCACCATTACGAAGCCACGGTGACCTGGACCGGGAACCTCGGATCGGGAACCTCCGGCTACAAGGCCTACAGCCGCGACCACGACATCGCCGTCCCCGGCCGGCCGGTCCTGGCGGGCTCCTCCGACCCCGCCTTCCGCGGCGACCCGACCCGCCACAACCCCGAAGACCTGCTCGTCGCCTCCCTGTCCTCCTGCCACATGCTGTGGTACCTGCACCTGTGCGCGGGCGCCGGCATCCAGGTCACCGCCTACAGCGACCCGGCGACCGGCACCATGGTCGAGGAGACCAGCGGCGGCGGGCGCTTCACCGAGGTCGTGCTGCGCCCCCACGTCACCCTGGCCAGGGGAAGCGACGCCGCCCGCGCCGAAGCCCTGCACCACGAGGCGCACCGCAACTGCTTCATCGCCAATTCCGTGAACTTCCCGGTCCGCCACGAGGCCAGGATCGAGGTCGAGTCCTGACCGCACAGGGGCGTTGCGCGTCTTGGTGAATGGCGTTAATTTAATGCCATTCACTTCCCCGATCCGTGGTGACGCCATGACCACAGCCCTGACGCCGCCGTCCGGCACCGTCCCCGATCCGACCCGCTGCCTCGCGCTCGCCTCCCTTGCCGGGCTGGCGATCCTCAAGACGGTCATGCTGGCCGGCCAGTTCACCCAGACGCCGCCCTACCCGCCCCTGGCCTTCGCTCCGCTGTTCGCCGCCTCGCTGGCGTTGAGCGCGCTGTGCGCCGGGCTGGTGCTGGCGCGCTCGCGCTGGTTCGCCGTCCCGGCGGCGGCCGTCATCCTGGAGTCGCTCCTGTCCTTCGGCCCCCACAAGCTCTATCCGGGGCCGCCGCCCTACTTCGCCCAGACATCCGCCGTTTATCCGGTGATCGCCGTGGGCTCGCTCCTGATCGCTCTGCTGGCGGCCAGCGCCTGGAAGCTGGCGCGCGGCGGAAACGGCCATGGCGCGCCCGCGCAAGGATGAGCGGCTCGACATCCGCAGCGGCGCCGTCGCGGCGGCGGCGCGGCTGTTCGTCGAGCGCGGGACCGAGCGGGTGACCCTCCAGGACATCGCGGCGGAGGTCGGCTGCCGCGCGCCGGCCCTCTACCGCTATTTCCCGAACAAGGAGGCGCTGCTGCTGGCCGTCCACGACGAGGGCTTCCGCCGCCTCTACGCCCACAAGGCCGAGGCCGGGCGCGCGGCCGGGGACGACGCCGTTGCGCGGCTGCGTCTCGGCGGTCTCGCCTATGTCCGCTTCGCCCTGGAAAATCCGAACCTGTACGAGCTGATGTTCAACGACCGCGGCCCCCACCGCCGCCTGTCCGAACTGCGCGAGGCCGGGGGCGGGGAGGCGGAGGATGTCGCCCGGCGGTCGCTGGACTTTCTCAGGGCCACCATCCTCGACTGCCAGCGGGCCGGCTATCTGGGGACACTCGACCCCGAGATCGCCGCCTTCACCTTCTGGTCGGTGGTGCACGGGGCGGTCAGCCTGGCCTTGCGCGGCCGGCGCCCCTTTGCCGCGGTCGAGCCGGGGACGGTCGTCGCCCAGGCGGTCGAGACCATGATGGCGCTGGTCGCGGCCACCCGCCGCTGACCGGCCGGCGGCCCGGCCCGGACGTACCGGCCGGGGGTGCGGGGCACCCCCGGCCGGCCCTTACCCGCGCAGACTCCTGCGCTTGATGTCGGGCTTCTCGCCCAGCTCGTCGAACTTCTCCTGGACCGGCTTGTCCGGGTCACCCGACGCCTTGCCGGTCTCCTCCACGAGCTTCTCCTCGATTTGCCGCGCGGCTTCCGAGGGGGCGTCGTCCGGGCGCCCGGGACTCATCGCCGGTCACCCCGGAAGATCTCCTTTACCTTGCCGACGATCTTGTCGAACTTGCCCTCCGCCTTGTCGGCGCGGCCCTCGGTGGCCAGGTCGCGGTCGCCGGTGAGATCGCCGGCCTGCTTCTTGATCTCGCCCTGGACCTCCTTGCCGGCCCCCCGTATGCGGTCGGTGTTCATGACGGCCTCCTGCGTGGTGGATTGCTCCTCGCGCCTACAACAGCGACGGGAGGCGGTCGTCACGCTTCGTCCGGCCCGGCCGCGCCCTCCCCGTCCGTGGCCAGGGCCCGGCGGAGCGCCCGGCACAGGGCGTCCCGCCCGGCCGGGTCGTAGGGCTCGGCGAAGCCCGACCCCCAGACCGGCCCCGGCCAGGCGGGATCGTCCCGGCGCCGCGCGACGACATGGACGTGCAGCTGCGGCACCAGATTGCCGAGCGCGCCGACGTTGATCTTGTCCGGCCGCACCAGCGCCTCCAGCGCCGCGGACGCCAGGGCGACCTCGTCGGCCAGCCGGTGCCGGTCGGCCGGCGAAAGCTGATGGATCTCGCTGACGCCGGGCCGTGCCGGCACCAGGACCAGCCAGGGCCACAGCCGGTTGTCCATCAGACGCACGCGGCAGAGATCGAGCCCGGCGACGGGCACCGTGTCGGCTTCCAGCCGCTCATGGAGGTGGAACGCGCTCATCCCCTGGTGTCTCCTGTCCTCGGGAATGGGCGCGGCGGCGCTACCCCCCGAGGCGATGGTTGCGGGCGGACGAAAAATGTATAAAGTCCCCGGCGATCTCTAGTTGATCGGGCGTCTTTTGCAAAGCGCGGCGGCCATCGGCGGGCGTCGCTTCGACCGCACCGGCCCTGCCTGGACCGGGCGCGGGGAGCGGCGCGCGCGGGCTTCCCGGCGCGGCGACGGCAAGGGGGCGTCCGGTCCGGCAGCGGGGTGGGGTTGGGTTCGGTCCGAAGACGGTGTCGGGGCGGCGCGGCCGCCCGCGCGCCGTTCCGGGACATGGGATGGCGTAGCGACCGGACCGGCGGGCGCCGTTCCGGCGGTGGCATCGGCGGAAACAGAAAGACGGTCATGCGCAAGTCGGCGATTGCGGTCCTTGTTCTGGTGATCCTCGGCAACATCGGGGTGTGGGCGCTGTGGAACCGCCCGGTCGCGGAGCGGTCCTGGGGCGGCGCCATCAGCGGCGTCGGCTACACCCCCTTCCACCCGGACAAGAGCCCGACGAGGGGCGACCGCGCCTCGGCCGAGGACATCGAGAAGGACCTTGCGGCGCTGGAAGGCTCGGTCAAGGGGGTGCGCATCTATTCGACCACCGACGGGTCGGAACAGGCCGTGCCGGCGGCGCGCCGGCTCGGCCTGCCGGTCACCGCCGGCGCCTGGATCCAGGGCAAGCCCGAGATCGACGAGCCGGAGATCGCCGGCCTGGTCAAGCTCGCCCGGGAAAACAACACGATCGTGCGCCGGGTCCTGGTCGGCAACGAGGCGATCCTGCGCACCGACGTCACCGTCCCGCAGGCCATCGACCTCATCAAGCGCGTGAAGAAGAAGGTCAACGTGCCGGTTTCCACCGCCGAGCCGTGGCACGTCTGGCTGGAGCATCCGGAGCTGGTCGAGGCCGTGGACTTCCTGGCCGTGCACCTGCTGCCCTACTGGGAAGGCGTTCCCGTCGACCAGGCCGTCGACTACGCCATGTTCCGCTACAACGAGCTGAAGACCAAGTACCCGGGCAAGCACATCCTGATCTCGGAGATCGGCTGGCCGGCGGATGGCCCGTGGCGGCGCGGCGCCGAGGCGTCGCAGGTCAACCAGGCCAAGTTCATCCGCAATTTCCTGAACATCGCGGCGCAGAACAAGCTCGACTACTTCATCATGGAAGCCTTCGACCAGCCCTGGAAGCGGGAGATCGAGGGCACCGCCGGCACCTCCTGGGGCCTGTGGGACGCCTGGCGCAAGCCGAAGTTCCCGATGACCGGCGAGGTGGTCGAGCTGCGCAACTGGCCGACCATGTGCGCCATCTCGGTGGCGGTGGGCTTCCTGCCGCTGGTCTTCTTCCTGCGCCGGCGCGGCGACCTGAAGGTGGGCGGACAGATCTTCTACGGCGCCCTGATCCAGGCGGTGGCCTCCGTCCTGGTCTTCTCCTTCACCGCGGCCAGCGCCGCCGGCCTCGCCACCACCACGGAGATCGCCTGGGGCCTCCTGCTGTTCTGCCAGCTCGTCCTGCTCGCGGTCATGCTGATCGACGGGCTGGAGCTGACCGAGGTGGTCTGGCAGGAGCGCTTCCGCCGCAGGTTCCATCCCTGCTCGGCCGCCCCGCCGCCCAACGCGCCCAAGGTCTCCATCCATGTGCCCTGCTACAACGAGCCGCCGCACATGGTCATCCAGACGCTGGACGCCCTGGCCCGCCTCGACTACCCCAACTTCGAGGTGCTGCTGCTCGACAACAACACCAGGGACCCCGCCGTGTGGCGGCCGGTGGAGCAGTATTGCCGGCAGCTCGGCCCCCGCTTCCGCTTCTTCCACCTGGACAACTGGCCGGGCTTCAAGGCCGGCGCGCTCAATTTCGGCCTCGCCCAGACCGCGCCGGACGCCGAGCACATCGCGGTCATCGACAGCGACTATCAGGTGCATCCGGACTGGCTGAAGGCGACCATCCCGCATTTCGCCCGGCCGGAGGTCGGCTTCGTCCAGTCGCCCCAGGACTACCGCGACTGGGCCCACGACCTGTTCCAGCGCATGATCAACTGGGAATACGCCGGCTTCTTCCACATCGGCATGATCCAGCGCAACGAGCGCAACGCCATCATCCAGCACGGCACCATGACCATCATCCGCAAGTCGGCTCTGGAGGGCGTGGGGCGCTGGGGCGAATGGTGCATCACCGAGGACGCCGACCTTGGCCTGCGCCTGTTCGAGCACGGCTATGAAGCCGTCTACATGCCGGAGAGCTACGGCAAGGGCCTCGTCCCGGACAGCTTCTCCGCCTACAAGACCCAGCGCTTCCGCTGGGCCTACGGGGCGGTCCAGATCCTCAAGCACCACTGGCGCGACCTGCTGCCCGGCGGCACGCGCCTGACCACCGGCCAGAAGTACCATTTCATCACCGGCTGGCTGCCCTGGTTCGCCGACGCCGCCCACATGATCTTCGGGCTGGCCGGCATCCTGTGGTCGATCGGGCTGATGGCCTTCCCGAAATATTTCGAGTTCCCGCCCAGCGTCTTCATGATCCCGACGCTGAGCGTCTTCGCCTTCAAGGTGGCGGCCTCGCTGTGGCTCTACGAGGCGCGCGTGAAATGCGGCTTCTGGGACAAGGTCGGGGCGGCGGTGGCCGGCATGGCGCTGACCCACACCGTCGGCCGCGCCATGTGGCTCGGCATCTTCACCTCCGGCCGCCCCTTCGTCCGCACGCCCAAATGCGAGGACCAGCCGGCGCTGATGCAGGCCTTCCTGATGGCCCGCGAGGAGATCGCGCTGCTGCTCGGCCTGTGGGGCGCTGCGCTCGCCATCGTTCTGGTGTTCGGCCACGAGAACCGCGACGCCTTCATGTGGTCCGGCCTGCTGGTGGTGCAGTCCCTGCCCTATCTGGCGGCGCTGATCACCGCCCTGATCAACGCCTTCCCCAACATGAACTTCGGCAAGCGCCGCCCGCAGCCGGTGAAGGTCGCCGGGGCCGGGGCCGCCGACTGATGCGGACGGCGCTGCGACGGCGCCGTCCGCATCATCCCTCCCGCTCGTCGGAAGGAGCAAGGCGCCGGATTTCCCCCACGGGAGGGAGCGGGGACGGAAACGCCCTCCCCCACCGCTGGGCGGCTCCCCGGAAAATCCGTTTGTTGGAGCAATCCGAAGGGGTATACTGGGCAGTCCACGGCCGATACGCGGAGGTCCGCCATGGGCGACGGCTCGGTTGGACGCACGGAGTCCATCATCCGCTCGACCGCCGCCGTCGAACGGACCGGCAGCGCGACGGACCGGCAGCGGCGCCATCCCCAGCAGGATGATCCGCGCCAGGGCCGGCCCGATCAGGAACGCCGCGACCGCGAACCGCCCAACCCCCGGCGGCGGCGCCTCTACGACCTGCTTTTCGACGAGATCGACCAGATCGTCGCGCTGGACGAGGGGCAGAAGACCCGCATCAAGCAGAACATCCGCCAGCAGCTGAACGGCGGGCACGCGCCGCCTCCCACCGGTCCGCCGCCCGTTCCGGAGCCCCCCGCGCCGCCTCCCGCCGTCCCGCCGCTGGACGAGGAGGCCATCCTCCAGCTGGTCGCCCCGACGCACCCCCATCTTCCCCCGCAGGAACTGGCCGAGAACGCCCTGCTGGCGACGCGGCTGCGCGAGTGCGTGGCGCTGCGCACGACGACGGCGCGGCGGGTCGGGGTCTACCTGCGCCGGCTGCTGGCGCTGAAAGGCCCCCGCCGTCCGCAGGTCGTCGTGGACATCTGATCGCCCGCCGCTGCAACCGGGCACGAATAAGGACTAGCCCGCCACCGATGCGCCGCCCCGCCTGTTCCAGCGTTGCGGCACAATGGAGACCCTGATCCTCCGGCGACGGGCCGCAGCGCCGCGCGGCGTCGATCCCGCCGCGGACCGTTCCGCTCTCCCCCGCGAGGAAGTCCCGCCATGCCCGACACCCATCTCGCCACGCCGCCGTCCCAATCCGGCGAGGCCCTGCGCCTGTCCCTGTCCACGCGCTTCCACAAAAGCCGCGGCCGGACGGCCGAGCTGGCGGCGCCGCTGTCGCCGGAGGACCTGATGGTCCAGTCGGTCGCCGACGGGGCGCCGGCCAAATGGCATCTGGCCCACACCACATGGATGTTCGAGACCGCCGTTCTGGTGCCCTGCAACCCGGGCTACCGCCCCTTCGACCCGGCTTTCCTCGATCTGTTCGCCGCCCGCGACGAGCGGTCGGCCGGCCGGCCGCCGTCCCCCGCGCTCCGCCTGCTGTCGCGCCCGTCGGCGGCGGAGGTCATGCGCTACCGCGACCACGTCAACGGCGCGGTGCTGCACCTGATCGCGCAGGTGGAGGAGGAGCGGCTGAACACGGTCGCCGACCGCGTCGAGATCGGCATCGCCCACGAGCGGCGCCACCAGGAGCGCATGCTCATCCACCTCAAGCACGCCTTCTGGAGCAACCCGCTCCGCCCCGCCTACGAACAGGCCCCCCCGCTCTACCCGACCGGGCAGCCGCCGCAGGAGTGGATCGCCCATGAGGGCGGCCTGGTCGAGGTCGGCCGTCCCGACCCGGCGCCCGGCTTCGATCATGAGGGACCCCGCCACCGCGTCTACCTGAACCCCTTCCGCCTGGCCGCCCGGCCGGTCTCCTGCGGGGAGTACCTGGCCTTCATCGAGGCCGGCGGCTACGCCGACCGCGCCCACTGGCTGGCCGACGGGTGGGAGGCGGCCCGTACCGGGAACTGGCAGGCCCCGCTCTATTGGGAGCGGCGCGACGGCGGCTGGCAGGTCTTCACGCTCTACGGCCCGCGCCCGCTCGATCCCGCCGAACCGGTGTGCCACGTCAGCTGGTACGAGGCCGACGCCTTCGCCCGCTGGGCCGGCCGGCGCCTGCCCGACGAGGCGGAGTGGGAGGCCGTCGCGTCGCGCTGCGACAGCATGGGCAACCTGCTGGGCACCGGCCATCGCCACCCCCGCCCCTGCCCCTGCCACGGCGAAGGACCCTGGCAGATGTTCGGCGACGTCTGGGAATGGACGCGCAGCGCCTTCACCCCCTACCCCGGCTACCGCCAGCCGGAGGGGACGGACGAGGCGGTGCACGGCCGCTTCATGGCGAACCGCATGGTGCTGCGCGGTGGCAGCTGCATCACGTCCTTCGACTGCGCCTGCCCGACCACGCGCCACTATCTGCGGCCGGCCGACCGCCTCTCCTTCTCGGGCATCCGGCTGGCCGAGGACGCCTGACCGCGGAACGGGCCGCCGGGCCGGCGCAGAGCCGCCGGCCCGGCGGGAACGGCGGGGGGCCGCTCACTTCCGGAACAGGAACTCGCGGCCGACCTTCACGCGCTTCTCGCCGTCATACTCGATGATGTCGGCGGTGGCGTAGGTCTCGGTCCAGCGCTCCGGCAGGTAGCTGCCGGTGCCGACGACGTCCACCGGCGCGTTGGCCTCCGCCATCAGCCGGCACTTGGCCGGGCCGAAGCCCGAGCTGGCGACGATCTTCACCGCCGGGAAGCCAGCCTCGTCCAGCTTCTCGCGCATGTAATGGAGGGCGGCGGCGGATACGCCGGTGCCGATCAGGTAACGCAGCTGGGTCTCGTCGCGGTAGCCGCGGATGGCGTGCGGGGCGTGGCGCTCCAGCACGGCGTAGGAGCCCGGCGGGTCGAGGCCCTCCACGAAGCGCCCCCCCGGCGTGTCGAGGCGCACCCCCAGCTTGCCCTCGGCGGCAAGGCCGGGGAAGCGGCGGCACACCTCCAGGCTGTCGGTGACCTCGCGGCCGAAGTAATCGACCAGCACGGTCAGCGGCAGCTCGGGGAAGGTCTCGTGGAACATCTCCGCCGCCCGCACGGTGGAGCCGGCATAGCCGATCAGGGCGTGCGGCATGGTCCCCATGCCCTTCTTCTGGCCGAAGAAATGGGCGGTGGCGTCGGTGGCGTTGCCGATGAAGCCCTTGGCGCCGACCTTGCGCCGGGCCCGGGCGGAGCCGACGGAGGCGGCATAGGCCATCATCTCCTCCATCTCCGTGCCGGCGCAGTGGCGCGCCTCCATGGCGAGGAAGGCGGTCTTGGGCAGGTCCGCGCACATGGTGAAGGCGTTGTAGGCGCCGACGCAGGCCGGTCCCAGCTTTTGCAGGACGATCGTCTCGGTATCGACCAGATGGTAGAAGGAACCGGTGATGTACATGATCGGCTCGCCGGCGCCGACCCACTTGCCCTCGGGATAGTTGAGCTGGATGTCCAGCTCGAAGCCGCGTTCCTGCGCCACCGCCTGAAGCCATTCGATGGCGAGTCGCGGCGCGCAGACCACCGGGCGGCGCATGAACAGCGCGTAGGTGACCTTCTTGTCCCCGAACTTCCCGACCGCGTCCTTGGTCCGCTTGAAGTAGGTGTCGGTCCAGTCGGTGATCGCCGTGGCGGAGGGATGGCCACCCGGCTTCCGGTTGTTGCTCTTGTCCATGGCGGTGTCCTTCGTCCTGCCGCTTTTGCCCTTGCCGTGTCCCGGCTCAGGAGACCACGCCGGCGGCGGGAACGGTGATCCGGGGAGGCCAGCATTATACGGCCCGGAGGCCGGGTGGAAGAGGCTTCATCCCTGTAAACGGCGCTACACCGGGGGCGTTTCCGGCGGAGCGGCGGCGGCAACCGCCGCGGACACGCCAGCATCGCCGGCGACGGCGGCCCCTCCCGGGCATAGCGGTACGCCGGTCCCACAGTTTCCCGCGCAAATCGTTTATACTCAAATGAACAGGAAGAAAAAGCCCGCCTTTTCGAAGGAATTGTTCGGTATGTGATTTTATCAAATACCCGAATTTGACGCTCCTCCCCATCCGGATTAGCCTCTCCAAATGATCGGATCGGCCGGATCATTTGGGGGCGCCATGGGCAGCACGACCAGCCGGAGTGGACCGTCGGCAGCGGCGCCTGACCGGATCGGCGGCAGGGTCATCCTGCTGCTGCTGGCCGGGCTGGTGGGGCTGGCCGCCGCCGGCACCGGGGGACTCTTCCTGCTCAAGCCCGGCACCGCCCTCGCCGGCCGGCCGGCGGCGGAGGCGCGGACGGCGATCCGCTACGCCCGCCTGCCGGTGATGAACTTCACCCTGACGGACGGCGACCGCCTGCGCGAGCTGCGGCTGCGCGTGGTGCTGGAGATGGACCCGTCGGTCGAACCCGAAACCGTCGAGCCCTACGGCCCCCGCATCGCCAACGCCATGAGCAACCACATGCAGGACGTCGCCCCGCAGGAGCTGCGCGGCGGGGGCGGCTCGATCCTCATCAAGGAGGCGGTGATGTGGACCGCCGGGCGGGAGCTGCGCCCGATGAAGATCCGCCAGGTGCTGGTGCAGGAGATGCTGCTGCGCTGAGGCGCCGGCGGACCGCCCCGCCTCATTGGGCGCAGCGCTCTCGACAGCCGGGCCGGAATGGGGAACACTCGCCGCCACTTCGGCAAATGGGCAGGAAGGAGACGGCTGTGGCCGAGTTCGATTTCGACCTCTTCACCATCGGCGCCGGTTCCGGCGGGGTTGCGGCCAGCCGGCGCGCGGCGGCGATGGGCGCCAAGGTCGCCATCTGCGAGGGCAGCCGCGTCGGCGGCACCTGCGTCATCCGCGGCTGCGTGCCGAAAAAGCTCCTGGTCTACGCCAGCCAGTTCCGCGATGCCTTCCAGGATGCCTGCGGCTATGGCTGGGACGCCCACACGCCGGCTTTCGACTGGGCGACGCTGATCGCCCGCAAGGACCAGGAGATCGACCGGCTGAACGGCATCTACATCAAGATGCTGGAGACCTCCGGGGTCAGTCTGTTCACCGGGTTCGGCCGCCTGGTCGACCGCCACACGGTGGAGGTGGACGGCCGCCGCTACACCGCCCGGACCATCCTGATCGCCACCGGCGGCTGGCCGTCGCTGCCGTCCATCCCCGGCATCGAGCACGCCGTCACCTCGAACGAGGCGCTCCAGCTCGGCAGCCTGCCCCATTCGGTGCTGGTCATCGGCGGCGGCTACATCGCGGTGGAGTTCGCCGGCATCTTCCGCGGCCTGGGCGCCGAGGTGACGCTGATGATCCGCGGCGAGGAGCTGCTGAACGGCTTCGACGATGACATCCGCGTGGCGCTGGCCCAGGAGCTGCGCAAGCGCGGAATCACCATCCTCGCCCGCAGCCAGCCGGTGAAGGTGGAGGAAGGCCCCGGCGGCTTCACCGTCACCGACCATCTGGGGCGGACCCATTCGGCCGGCCTCGTCATGGCGGCCACCGGGCGGCGGCCGAACACCCGCGGCCTCGGGCTGGAGGAGGCCGGCGTGGCGCTGGACCCGTCCGGGGCCATCCGCGTCGACGGCTGGTCGCGCACCAGCGTCGACAACATCTACGCGGTCGGCGACGTGACCGACCGCATGGCGCTGACCCCGGTCGCCATCGCCGAGGGCCGCGCCTTCGTCGAGACGGTGTTCAACGACAACCCGACCAGCATCAGCTACGCCAACATCCCGACCGCGGTCTTTTCCATCCCGCCGCTGGGCACCGTCGGCCTGACCGAGGCGGAGGCGCGGGACCGGCACGCCCGGGTCGACATCTACAAGGCGGGATTCCGGCCCATGAAGCACACCATGTCCGGACGGGACGAACGGGTGCTGATGAAGCTGATCGTCGACGGCGAGAGCCAGCGCGTGCTGGGCTGCCACATGATGGGCATGGACGCGCCGGAGATCGTGCAGGGGCTGGGCATCGCGCTGAACTGCGGCGCCACCAAGCAGGACTTCGACCGCACCATCGCGCTCCACCCCTCGACCGCCGAGGAGTTCGTGCTGATGCGCGAGAAGGTCGCCTGACGGCGGAGGAGGGACGGGAGCGGGCGGGCCGGGGCCGGCATTTTCTGGAACGCTTCCAAACGGGCCGCTGTTGAAGGCTCGGCGGCGCTTCCGGACCGGTCCCCGCCCCCGCCGGACCACACGCGGCGCGGACCGGACCGGAGCACCCCCGCCCACTGCAATCGAGCGGGAGGTCCCCCCCTTATGTTCATGCACAACAAGAACTTGATGTACACGGTCCGCGTGTCCGAGCCGGACCCCAAGCTGGCCAGCCTGATGCTGGAGCAGTTCGGCGGTCCGCAGGGCGAGCTGGCGGCCGCCATGCGCTATTTCACCCAGGGTCTGGCCGACGAGGATGCGGGCCGCAAGGACATGCTGATCGACATCGCCACCGAGGAGCTGAGCCATCTTGAGGTCATCGGCTGCATCGTGGCGATGCTGACCAAGGGCGCGAAGGGCCGGCTGGCGGAAGGCGCGGAGGAGACCGCCGAGCTGTACGCCAACATCACCAAGGGCAACGGCAGCCACACGCTGTCGCTCCTCTACGGCGGCGGCCCCGCGCTCGTCAATTCCGCCGGCCAGCTGTGGAGCGCCGGCTACATCGATTCCATCGGCGAGCCGACCGCCGATTTGCGCTCCAACATCGCCGCCGAGTCACGGGCCAAGATCATCTATGAACGCCTGATCAACCTGACCCCCGATCCCGGCGTCAAGGACGCGCTGGGCTTCCTGATGACGCGCGAGATCGCGCACCAGAAGATGTTCGAGAAGGCGCTCTATTCCATCGAGAACAACTTCCCGCCGGGCAAGCTGCCGGGCATGCCGGAATACACCGACAAATACTACAACACGAGCCAGGGCAACGGTGACGCCCGCGGCCCGTGGAACCAGGGCGAGCAGTGGGAGTTCGTCGAGATCCGCCACGACCAGCCTCCGGTCAACGGCGGCGACGGCAACCCGACCGTCCGCCTCGCCGCGGAGGAGATGCAGGCCATCAACCAGACGGCGGCGCGCACCAGGTCGCGCACCGACATCAACCCGGTGACCGGCGCCGACCTGGGCGCCGGGCCGGGGGCCGGAAAGACCACCAAGGTCAAGTGAACAGGGCCAAGCGACGCGGCCCGGCCCTTCAGGGGCGGGCCGCGGCCCGCGCCAGCTCCGGCTGGCGCGGGCGGCCCATCAACCACAGCAGAACCAGCAGCCCCGGCAGCGCGCCGCCGGCCGACAGCAGGAAGAAGCTGACCCAGTCCATGCGGTCGGCCAGCCAGCCCGACGAGGCTCCGAACAGGTCGCCGCCCAGCTTGTAGAAGCTGGACAGGAGGGCGTACTGGGTCGCCGTGTAGGCGGCGTTGCACAGGCCGGACAGATAGGCGACGAAAGCCGCGGTGGCGATGCCGCCGCAGACATTCTCCACCGCCACCGTCACCGCCAGCATCGACAGGTCGTGCCCGGCCCAGGCCAGCATCACGTAGCCGAGGTTCGACGCCATCTGGAGAAGGCCGCCGATCAACAGGCCGCGCAGCACCCCGACCCGCCCCACCAGCAGGCCGCCGAGCAGCCCGCCGGCGATCGTCGCCCACAGGCCGAACAGCTTGGTGATGTTGGCGATCTCCGTCTTGGAGAAGCCCAGATCCACATAGAAGGGCGCCGCCATGACGCCGGCCAGCACGTCGCCCAGCTTGTAGCAGGCGATGAACAGCAGGATGGCGGCCCAGGCCGGGCGCGTGGCGAACTCCACGAAGGGCGCGACCACCGCGCCGTAGACCCAGGCCAGCAGGGCCGCCGGCCGGCCGGTGAGATGCGGGCGCGCGGCCAGCCAGTCGGCCACATGGCGCTCGCGCGCCCGGGATTCGGACGAGGCCGCGACCTTGGGCTCGCGGCACAGCAGGATGGTCAGCATGCCCACCGACACCAGCGCCGCCATGCTCCAGTAGGCGGCGCGCCAGCCGAAGAATTCCGCGAGGTAGAGCGCTCCCGCCCCCGCCGCCAGCATGCCGAAGCGGTAGCCCAGCACCAGCACGGCGGCCCCGGCCGCCTGCTGCCGCTCCTCCAGTATCTCCACCCGGTAGGCGTCGACGACGATGTCCTGGCTGGCCGAGCAGAAGGCGACCAGCAGCGCGAAGACGGCCGTCCACCACAGGTCGGCCACCGGATCGGTGGCCCCCAGCCCGATCAGCGCGCCCATCAGGGCGGCCTGCGTCACCAGCGCCCAGCCGCGCCGCCGACCGAACAGGCGGGTGACCAGCGGCAGGCGCAGACGGTCGATCAGCGGCGCCCAGACGAACTTGAGCGCGTAGGGCATGGTGACCAGCGCGAACAGGCCGATGGCGGTCTTGCTGATCCCGCCCTCGCGCAGCCAGACCGACAGGGTCGCCCCGGTGAGCGCCAGCGGCAGCCCTTCGGAGAAGCCCAGGAACAGGATGGCCAGCACGCGGCGGTCCAGATAGACGGCGGCGGCTTCGCCCCAGGACGACGGTTTCACCGGGTCACCCCTCCAGACTTCCTTCCCACCATGGATGGTATAGGCCGCCCCCCTTCGCGCCGCCAGCGCGCTTTTTCGGGAGGGCGGACAGGGCCGGCCTGCGAGGGCGGCGTGCGAAGGGATGGAAAAATTGCCCGAGTCCCGCTATAGGATGACTCTCCGGGGCCGCTTCTCCGGCCCAATGGAGGCATCTCTAGAAAAGGAAGTACAGGCGTCATGGTGGAGCGTTGGTCCCCCGACAGCTGGAGGTCGAAGCCGGCAAGGCAGATGCCGACCTATCCGGACATGTCCAAGGTCGAAGCGGTGGAGCAGCGCCTGTCCTCCTATCCGCCCCTGGTGTTCGCCGGCGAGGCGCGCCGGCTCAAGGAGAGCCTGGCCGCCGCCGCGGCCGGCAACGCCTTCCTGCTCCAGGGCGGCGACTGCGCCGAGAGCTTTGCGGAATTCCACCCGAACAACATCCGCGACACCTTCCGCGTGCTGTTGCAGATGGCCGTGGTGCTGACCTTCGGCGCGGCCATCCCGGTGGTCAAGGTCGGGCGCATGGCCGGCCAGTTCGCCAAGCCGCGCTCCGCCGACATGGAGGAGGTGGACGGCGTCGCCCTGCCTTCCTACCGCGGCGACATCATCAACGGCTTCGACTTCACCCCCGAGGCCCGCGTTCCCGATCCGGAGCGCATGATGCAGGCCTACACCCAGGCCGCCGCCACCTTGAACCTGCTGCGCGCCTTCGCCCAGGGCGGCTACGCCGACCTGCACAAGGTGCACCAGTGGACGCTGGGCTTCGTGGAGCGCTCGCCCGCCGGCGAGCATTTCCGCGAGATCGCCAACCGGCTGGACGAGACGCTGGCCTTCATGGCCGCCTGCGGAATCACCGCGGAGACCACGCCGCAGATCCGCGAGACGGAGTTCTTCACCAGCCACGAGGCGCTCCTCCTGCCCTTCGAGCAGGCCATGACCCGCGTCGACAGCACCAGCGGCGACTGGTACGATGTGTCGGCCCACATGCTGTGGATCGGCGACCGCACCCGCCAGCCGGACGGCGCGCATGTGGAGTTCCTGCGCGGGGTCAAGAACCCGATCGGCCTCAAGTGCGGCCCCTCCACCGACCCGGACGAGCTGATCCGCCTGATCGACGTCCTGAACCCGGCCAACGAGCCGGGCCGCCTGACCCTGATCGTCCGCATGGGCGCCGACAAGGTGGCGGAGAAGTTCCCGCCCCTGCTGCGCCGGGTGCAGCGCGAGGGCCGCATCGTGGTGTGGTCCTGCGACCCCATGCACGGCAACACGATCAAGGCGTCCAACGGCTACAAGACCCGCCCGGTCGACCGCGTGCTGGCGGAAGCGAAGAACTTCTTCGCCGTCCACCAGGCCGAAGGCACGCACGCCGGCGGCGTCCATTTCGAGCTGACCGGCCAGGACGTCACCGAATGCACCGGCGGCGCCCAGGCCATCACCGACCACAAGCTGGCCCAGCGCTACCACACCGCCTGCGACCCGCGCCTGAACGCCAGCCAGTCGCTGGAGCTGGCCTTCCTCCTCGCCACGGAGCTGAAGAACGCCCGCCTCCAGCGCGACGCCGACCGCCGCGCGGTGGCTGCGGCCGAGTAGTCCGCTCACCGGGAACGGAGCGCCGTGCGTGCATTCTGAAACGCACGGCGCTCCATGGCTTTCCGCTCTACTCCAGCGTGAAGGCCTCGTGCACGGCGGACTGCACCGAGCCGCCCAGGACCGCCCCGCCGCCGGCCACATAAATCCAGTCGCCGATCGTCACCGCCCCGACCGCGTGGCGGGGCGTCGGCATCGGCGCGTGATGCTCCCAGCGGTCGGCGGCCGGGTCGTAGCTTTCCATCTGCCCGAACACCTTGGCCTGGCGCGGCACGCCCCCGGCGAGGGTGCCGCCCTCCCCGCCCATGGCGAACAGCCGGCCGCGGAAGACGACGAGCCCGTGCCCCGACCGGGCCGTCGGCAGGGGCGCGCGCGTCTCCCAGCTGTCGCGGTCCGGCCGATAGACGTGGTGAAGGTCGGTGTTGTACTCGAAGGTGTTGAAGCGGCCGCCGATGACGTGGATGAGGCCGTCGTGGGCGACGCAGCCGGTGTGGTCGCGGGCGCCCGGCAGCGGCTTGCGCGCCGACCAGCGGTCCGCCTTCGGGTCGTAGACCTCGTGCCAGCCGACGCTCGCCCGCTCGCTGGCCGGCTCCGAGGCGCCGCCGATCAGGTGGATGGCGCCGTCCAGGAGCACCGCGGCGGCGGCTCCGCGCGGACGCGGCAGCGGCGCGATGGGCGCCCAGGCGTTGAGCGCCCCGTCATAGACATAGGCGTTGGTGTCGGAGCGGCGGTTCTGCTCGGTGAAGCCGCCGAAGGCATAGACACGGCCGGCGTCCGCCGCGACCGCCACATGGTTGGCGCCCCGCGGCAGCGGCGCCCCGTCGTACCAGCGGTCGGCCGCCGGGTCGTAGATGTGGTGGTAGGCACGGTTGACCGCGCCTTCGCCATAGCCGCCCACCACATGCATCCGCCCCTGCGAGACGGTGGCCCAGGCCATTTCGCTGCGCGGGATCGGGAGGGCCGCGCGCTCGATCCAGCGGCCGGGCGGCCCGGCCGGCGCGGGGCTGTCGCTGACCCGCTGGGCCTCCTGGTCGGGGGTCAGGTGGTGGGGCATGCCACCCTGGAGACGGGCGTAGGGATCGGCGGCGGGCGGCAGTTCCGGCAACGGCGCCTGCGCGTGGGAGGGCCGTCCCGGCACGAGCCCCAGCGCCAGGACCCCGGCCCCCGCGCGCATGAATGTCCGGCGGTCCATGTCGGCCACGTCCCTCCCCTCCCTGGTCATCGGCGGCGGAGGCGGCAGACGAACGCCTCCCACGCGCCGTCCGGCGGGCGGCTCAGCGCACCACCATGCGGTCCAGCAGCACGTCGCGGATGCGCACGGGGCTGATCTCCCGGCTCACCACCCCGGCGATGGCGCTCTTCATCAGCCGCGCGCCGTCGGCGCCGCTGAGCTGCTCCGGCTCGACCTGGCGCAGCCGGTCGGAAAGCTGGTCGGCGATGCGCGCCAAGTAGGGGTCGGTGACCTTGGAATCGACGCTGGAGTCGATTTCCAGATACGCCCGCACATCGACGAGGCGGGCGTTGCCGCCGCCCAGCGTGAAGGTCATCATCGGCAGGGTCGCGTAATTCTTCTTGGGACCCATGCGCTCGGTGACCGCCGCGGTGCTGGCATGATTGTTGGCCACCACCGCCCCGATGGTTCCCGCCGCCGCAAGGACCACCAGCACCACCGTGGTGACAAGGGGGGCCAGGGACACCGCCTCGCCCTTCTCCCTGCGCCGGATGAAACGCATCGACTTGCCTTTCCCCCCGGACCGGGGCCGTGGACGCCAGCGGACGCCCAGTGTAGGGAAGTGGAGCGGGCCGGTCAAATTGACGTACGCAAACTATTTCGCCCGGCCCTGCGCCCCCGCTCAGCGGCCGATGCCGCCCATGCACAGGTACTTGATTTCCAGATACTCCTCGATCCCGTACTTGGAGCCCTCGCGGCCGATGCCGCTTTCCTTCATGCCGCCGAACGGCGCCACCTCGGTGGAGATGATTCCTTCGTTGATGCCGACGATGCCGTACTCCAGCGCCTCGGCCACCCGCCAGACGCGGCCGACGTCGCGGCTGTAGAAATAGGCCGCGAGGCCGAATTCCGTGTCGTTGGCCATGCGCACCGCCTCCTCTTCGGTGGTGAAGCGGAACAGCGGGGCCACCGGGCCGAAGGTCTCCTCCCGCGCCACCTTCATGGCCGGGGTGACGTCGGCCAGGATGGTCGGCTCGAAGAAGCTGCCGCCCAGCCCGTGGCGCTTGCCGCCGGCGACGACGCGGGCGCCCTTGGCCAGGGCGTCGCGGATGTGCTCCTCCACCTTATCCACCGCCGCCATGTCGATCAGCGGCCCCTGCTGCGCCCCTTCGGTGGTCAGGCCGGGGCCGACCTTCAGCGCGGCGACCGCCCCGGCGAGACGGGCGGCAAAGGCGTCGTAGACTCCGTCCTGGACCAGCAGGCGGTTGGCGCAGACGCAGGTCTGGCCGGTGTTGCGGTATTTGGAGGCGATGGCGCCCTTGACCGCCTCGTCGAGGTCGGCGTCGTCGAAGACGATGAAGGGAGCGTTGCCGCCCAGCTCCAGCGACAGCTTCTTCACGGTGCCGGCGCACTGGGCCATCAGTTCCTTGCCGATCTCCGTGGAGCCGGTGAAGGACAGCTTGCGCACCAGCGGGTTGCCGGTCATCTCGCCGCCGATGGCGCGGGCCGAGCCGGTGACCATGGCGAGCAGCCCGGCCGGCAGCCCGGCCCGCTCCGCCAGCACCGCCATGGCCAGCGCGGTCAGCGGCGTCGCCGTCGCCGGCTTGATCACCATGGGGCAGCCGGCGGCCAGCGCCGGCCCGGCCTTGCGGGTGATCATGGCGGCCGGAAAGTTCCACGGCGTGATGGCCGCGGTGACGCCGATGGGCTCCTTGGTGACGACGATGCGGCGCCCCTCCAGGTGCTGCGGAATGGTGTCGCCGTAGACGCGCTTGCCCTCCTCCGCGAACCATTCGATGAAGGAGGCGGCGTAGGCGACCTCGCCGCGCGCCTCGGCCAGCGGCTTGCCCTGCTCGGCCGTCATGATGCGGGCCAGATCCTCCTGGTTGGCCATCATCAGCTCGTACCAGGCGCGCAGCAGCCGGGCGCGCTCCTTGGCGGTCCGCCCCCGCCATTCCGGCCAGACCCGGTTGGCCGCCTCGATGGCGCGGCGGGTCTCGCCGGCGCCCATCAGCGGCACCGTGCCCAGGACCGACCCGTCGGCGGGGTTGCCCACCTCCACCGTCCGGCCGTCGTCGGCATCGACCCAACGCCCGTCGATGAAGCCCTGGAATCGCAGCAGCCCGGCGTCCTTCAGGCCAAGCCGGGTGGCGGTGTCCACGGAATCGTATGGCATGTTTCTCGTCCTCCCGAAGCCTTCGTGGGGAAGAAGTATAGGACGCCGTCCCCGGCCGGCGATCCTCGCCGCGGGTGCGGCATTTGTTCCGTCGTTGACGCCACTTTACCCTGGACTCGCCTCCGGCACCTTGGGCAGCATGCGCCTGGATGCTTTTGCTGCGAATGCGAAGCAATGGACAAGAACAAGACGCACGGCGCGTGCGCAGCGGGGGCAGGAAGCATGGGCAGCGGCGACGACCGCCGGACGGGGTCCGCCGAACGGCACCGGGCGATCCGCGACGCCATGTTCGAGGGCGCCGGCCATCTGATCATCGCCACGGACGAGAACGGCCTCATCGTGGACGTCAACCCGGCGGCCGAACAGCTGCTCGGCTACCGCCGCGACGAGCTGATCGGCCGCGCCACCCCGGTGCTGCTCCACGACCCCCGGGAGATCGCCGACGAAGCCGACCGCCTGTCGCGGGAGCCGGGCGGGCCGGTCGAGCCCGGATTCGAGACGCTGGTGCACGAGGCCCGGCGCGGCCTGCGGTCGGAGCGGGAATGGAGCTACCTGCGCAAGGACGGCTCGCGCGTCCCGGTGCTGCTCGACGTGTCGGCCCTGCGCGGGAGGGGGGGCGAGCTGATCGGCTTCGTCGGCATCGCAATCGACCTCACCGGCCGCAAGGCGCACGAGCGCGCCGCCATCGAGGTGCGGGCCCAGACCCTGGCCCGCCAGGAGGCCGAGCGCGCCAACCTCGCCAAGTCGAAGTTCCTGGCCGCCGCCAGCCACGACCTGCGCCAGCCCCTGCAATCGGCGATCCTGTTCGCGGCGGCGCTCGCCCCGCAGGTCGCCGGTGAGCGCGCGCAACGCATGGTTGCCAGCCTGGAAAAGAGCCTGGACGGGCTGCGCTGCCTGCTCGACCGGCTGCTCGACATCTCCAAGCTGGACGCCGGGGCGGTGCTGCCGCGGATGGTCGATTTCGCCATCGCCCCCCTGCTCGACGAGCTGAACGCCACCTACGCGCCGCGCGCGGCCGCCAAGGGGCTCGACTGGCGCCTCGCCGGCTGCGCCGCCGCGGTGCGCAGCGACCCCGACCTGCTGGGCCGCATCCTGCGCAACCTGATCGAGAACGCGCTGACCTACACGCTGGACGGCGGCGTGGAGGTGGACTGCGCGATGGAGGATGCCCCCTGGGACGGTGCGGACGGGCCGCGGACGCTGACCATCCGCGTGCGCGACAGCGGCATCGGCATCCCGGAGGAGCGGCTGGACGACATCTTCCAGGAGTTCACCCAGCTCGCCAATCCCGAGCGCGACCGCAACCAGGGGCTGGGTCTCGGGCTGGCCATCGTGCACCGGCTGTCGCGGCTGCTCGGCCATCCGGTGGAGGTCCGCTCGCGCTTCGGCGTCGGCTCGGAGTTCACGGTCGCCGTGCCGCTCGCCTTCGCCCGGACGCAGCCCGCCCCGCCGGCGCCGGCGGAGGAGCCGGCCGCGGCGCGCGGCGACGGCCGGCTGGTCATGGTGGTGGACGACGACGCGCTGGTGTGCGCCGGGCTGGTCGCCATGATCCGCCAATGGGGCTACGCGACGCTGGAGGCGACCTCCTGGGAGGAGGCCGACGCCACGCTGCGCGCCGCGCCGCGCCGGCCCGACGCGGTCATCGCCGACTACCGGCTGCGCAACGGGGTCACCGGCGTGGCGGTGCTGCGCGCCATCCAGGATCTGTACGACGGGCCGGTGCGCGCCATTCTGCTGACCGGGGAGACCGGCGCCGTCCCGGTGGCCGAGGCCAAGGCCTTCGGCTGCAAGGTGCTGCACAAGCCGGTGGCCCCCGCCCGGCTGCGCGAGACGCTGGAGGGCCTGATCCCGGCCGTATGAGGTCGGCCCCCTGGCGGATCAGGCGGCCGGCAGGACCGGGACGTTGTCGATCAGGCGGGTCTTGCCGAGCCAGGCCGCGGCCAGCAGGCGGGCCGGGCGCTCGACCCGGGCGACCGGCTCCAGCGTCGCCGCGTCGCGCAGCTCCACATAGTCGATCCGCTCGAAGCCGGCGGCGGCGATGCGCCCGCGCGCCGCCTCCAGCGCGACGGCGGAGTCCGCGCCGCCGGACAGCGACGCGGCGGCCTCGTCGAGCGCGCGCTTCAGCTCCGGCGCGCGGGCGCGCTCCCCGGCCGTCAGGTAGGCGTTGCGCGAGGACAGCGCGAGTCCGTCGGCCTCGCGCACGGTCGCCAGACCCTCGATGCGGACCGGGATGTCGAGGTCGCGCACGAAGCGCCGGACCACCATGAGCTGCTGGTAGTCCTTCTCGCCGAAGACGGCGGTGTCGGGCTGCGCCTGGAGAAGAAGCTTGGTCACCACCAGCGCCACCCCGCCGAACATCTGCGGCCGGAAGGCGCCGCACAGGCCCTCCGCCGGGCCGCCCATGGAGATCGCCGTGGCGAAACCCTCCGGGTACATCTCCCGCACCGAGGGGGCGTAGAGGAGGTCGCAGCCGGCCGCGGCCAGCTTCGCCGCGTCCCCGGCCTCGTCGCGCGGGTAGCGGTCGAAATCCTCGTGCGGCGCGAACTGGGTGGGGTTGACGAAGACGCTGGCGACCACGCGGTCCGCCAGCTCCCGCCCACGGCGGACCAGCGCCAGATGCCCGTCATGCAGGGCGCCCATGGTCGGCACCAGGGCCACGGTCTGGCCCTGCCGTCGCCACGCCGCCACCTGGGCGCGAAGCGCCTCGACGGTGCGCGCAACCGGCAGGGCGCCGGTCGGGGTGGGGGCCAGGGTCGGCATGATGGGTCCTCCGCGAGCGTCGAAACGGCGCTGGGATAAACCGCCGGACCGCCCCTGTCCAGCCATGGGTGAAAAAACTTCGGTCGCCTCGCGGGGGAATGCGCGGCCCGGCCGCGCCCCCCCCGGCGGATGGGTCAGCGGATGAGGGTGATGCCGACCAGATAGGTCAGATTGACCCAGGCGCCGATCGTGGCCAGCAGGACCAGGGTCGCCGGCGACAGGAACACCGAGCCGAGGATGACGACCAGCGCCACGACCAGCAGGCCGAGGGCGATAAGGGTCACGCGGTTATCTTCCATTTCACTGAATCCCGATGAGGTGGGCGGAACCGAGGGGGGCACTGGTAGGCGAAAAGCCCGGCCGCTGTAGCTGATCTGAATCAAAAGTCCCTTCGTTCCCGAAAAATACGCGGCCGGCGGCGGCGCGTCACCTCTGCGCTTCGGCGGCGGGGTTCGCGTGCCGGTGGTCGGCGGCGTAGGCCGTGATGAGGTCGGCGACCCGGCTGCGGGTCAGCTCGGCAAAGTTCTCCCGTCCCGCGACATACATGGCGCTGCGCTGCCAGACCACGACCGGGAAGGCGCCGCCGCCCTCGGTGTGGGGCAGCCTTCCGTCCATCACCGACAGGGCGGCCAGGCGCACCGTCGCAAAGCACAGCCGGCCGTCGTCGACCGGCAGGACGTCGATGGTCGGGACGATCCGGGCGCCACGCGCCTGGGCCTGCTGGAATTCCGCGTGCTCGATCCCGGCCTTGTCCATGGCCGTGGTCACGAAGGCGCGGAAGACGGACGCCACGATGCCGCACCGCTCCGCCGCCGGCGGGACGCCGAGAACGACCACGAGCGGCCGGACGAACCCCTGGAGCGCCGGCGCCTGCCACAGCTCCGTCAGGCCCGGCTCCGCCTGGCCCGTGGCCAGCATGTACAACGCCATGGTCAAGGACGCGCGCGCCATGTCAGGCCCTCCACCAGCACGAGGAACCGGGCCGGGCCGCCAAGGCGCCCCGTACGGCCCGGCCCGACGGAATCGCGAATCCGGGCATGGAAGGGCGTCGTGCCCGACGTGTGAACGGACGCGCCTCCCCTTGGAGATTCGTGCGTTCCATCGGGAACGCACGAAACTTTATGCCTTTGTTCTGCGAGCGGAGATCCGCTCCAGGCCGCTCCGGCGGAGAGGCGCCGGGACGGGCGATGGACGCAAGACGGCTTGCACCGCCGCTCCCGCGCCTTCCCTGGCGTCTGGACAATCTATGCTTTTGCTTTGTCCGGCGGCAACGTCAATTGAGACGTAGCACCTTCATCGAGTTCGGCATGGTTGGACAGGACGCCCGCGGCGTTCCCGAATGCGGCGGGTTCCCGGACGCGGATCCGGCCGGCCGCATGGCGGCTGGGATGGTGGGCGCAGTAGGGATTGAACCTACGACCCCACCCGTGTGAAGGGTGTGCTCTCCCGCTGAGCTATGCGCCCATCCCAGCAATGCGGGCCTCGTTTCCGCCCGCCGGCGTGGCGGCGGCAAGGCCCGGTGTCGCGGCGAACGGCCGGGGACGGGCCGCGCCGGGGTTTCGCAAGGGACGGAACCATCCGCAAAGCCCGAGGAAGCGATGGACTTTGGGATGGTGGGCGCAGTAGGGATTGAACCTACGACCCCACCCGTGTGAAGGGTGTGCTCTCCCGCTGAGCTATGCGCCCATCCCGATGAACCCGACGAACCATCAAACCGAGCGGCCGATGAACCAAACCGGGTCCGGAAACCGTTTCACCGCATGGCCCGCCCCGCTCTCGCGTTGCGGCCGCCGCTGCGGTGAGGCGGGTTTCTATAGGGCCGGCCACCGCCTGTCAAGCGTCCCATGTGCGTGGGAGGCTGGAAAGAGCGCGCCTTTTGGAAGGATCATCGAACCGGAGCACCGACGCCCGTGACCGCCGAAGCCCCCCTCCCCGCCGCCCCCCGGACGGGCCGCCGCCTCCGGCCCCGCACCGCCGCGCTGGCCATGGCCGCCGCGCTGGCAGGGTCGGCCG
>JAEZHQ010000543.1 GCA_023416455.1 Pseudomonadota bacterium
GACAGGAACAGCTGCGGTGCGGCACCGTCCGCCGGCCCCGCCGCCGCGGCCGGCGCCTCCGGCGGCGGGGCCTCCAGCACGATGTGCACGTTGGTGCCGCTGAAGCCGAAGGAGCTGACGCCGACGCGGGCCACGCCGCCGGCGATGCGCCCGGCCGCCACGCGGATGTCGGCCCCGTCCAGCCGGATGTGCGGGTTGAGGCGGCGGAAGTGCAGGTTCGGCGGGATGACCCCGTGGCGGAGCATCTGCGCCGCCTTGATCATGCCGGAGACCCCGGCCGCCGCCTCGGCGTGGCCGATGTTGGTCTTGACCGAGCCGACCCACAGCGGCCGGCGGCGGGCGCCGAACACCGCCTTCAGCGCGTGCATCTCGATGGGGTCGCCCAGCGCCGTGCCCGTGCCGTGCGCCTCGACATAATCGATGGCGTCCGGCTCCAGCCCGGCGTTGGCCAGGGCGGCGCGGATCACCGCCTCCTGGGCCAGCCCGTTGGGCGCGGTCAGGCCGGCGCTGCGGCCGTCCTGGTTGACCGCGGTGCCGCGGATCACCGCGGCGATGCGGTCGCCGTCGGCCTGCGCGTCGGGCAGGCGCTTCAGCACCAGGACGCCGCAGCCCTCGCCGCGGGCGTAGCCGTCAGCGGCCTCGTCGAAGGTGGCGCAGCGCCCCTGCGGCGACAGCATGCGCCCCAGGCAGAAGTTGATGGTGATGTCGGGCGTCAGCATCAGGTTGACGCCGGCGACCAGCGCCAGGTCGCATTCCCCGGCGCGCAGGGCCTGGACCGCCAGGTGGGTGGCGACCAGCGACGAGGAGCAGGCGGTGTCGACCGCCATGCACGGGCCCTGGAAGCCGAAGCTGTAGGACAGCCGCCCCGACGCCACGCTGGCCGCGTTGCCGGCGCCGGCCGCGGCGTTGCTGCCCGATCCGTGGGCGGTGCGCGACAGGATCGCGGAGTAGTCGTTGGTGCTGATGCCGAGGAACACGCCGGTGCGGCTGCCGACGAGGCCGGGGGCGGCGATGCCGGCGTCCTCCAGCGCTTCCCACGCCACCTCCAGCAGCAGGCGCTGCTGCGGGTCGATGCCGACGGCCTCGCGCGGGGAGATGCGGAAGAACAGGGGGTCGAACCGGTCCACGCCGTCGATGAAGCAGGAACGGCGCGTGTACATGCGGCCCGGCACGCCGGGGGTCGGGTCGTAGACGGAGTCGATGTCCCAGCGGTCGGCCGGCACCTCGCGGCTGCCGTCGCGCCCTTCCTCCAGGGCCCGCCAGAACGCCTCCGGGCCGGTGCCGCCGGCCGGGAAGCGGCAGCCCATGCCGACGATGGCGACCGGGGCGCGGGTCTGCGCCTCCAGCTCGGCGTTGCGGGCGCGCAACGCCTTCATCGCCATCACCGCCTTCTGCATCGGGGTCAACGCCGCGGCCTTGTCGCTCATTGCCGGCACTCTTGCAGAGGCGCTCGCACCATGGTCTTCACCCATCCGTTCGGACGTTCCATACCTCTCACGATGGGTGGTGCCTCGGCAACCCTTCCGCCTTTGGTGGTAAAAAAGGCGGTGCGTTGCTAGGGTCCGGGCGCGGCGCCGTCTTCCGCCGCCCGGACCAGGGATGCGAGACCGATGAGGGCCTTTGAGAAGACCGTTTTCCGTCCCCTCGATCCCGATGTGCGGGAGGACCCATATCCCATCTACGCCCGCCTGCGGCGCGACCACCCGGTCGGCTGGGCCACCACGCCGGCCCCGGGCTTCCTCGGCTTCTGGTTCGTCAGCCGCTACCAGGACGTGTTCGACGGGCTGCGCGACGACCGCTTCGGGCGCGAGCTGCGCAAGGTCCTGCCCCCCGGCGCCTTCCCGCCGGTCCCGGAGGAGGACCGCCCGCTCTACGCCATGATCGGGCACTGGATGCTGTTCAAGGATCCGCCCGACCACACGCGCCTGCGCAAGATCGCCGCCCCCATCTTCGCGACCCGCTCGGTGATGGCGATGCGGCCGCGGATCGCGGCGCTGGTGCGCACGGCGCTGGACGCGCTCCCCGACCGCGGCACGGTGGACATCGTGTCGGACTTCTCCTCGCCGCTCTCCATCGACATCGTCTCCGACCTGATGGGCGTGCCCGAGGCGGACCACCCGCTGATCCGCGGCTGGGTGCGCGAGATCACGCAGTCGCTGGACATCCTGCGCACGCCCGGGACGATCCGCACCGGCAGCCGCCGGGCGGCCGAGCTGATCGCCTATTTCCGCGACCTGATCCGCCACCACCGCGCGCACGCCACCAGCAACGCCCTGACCCGCCGCCTGATCGAGGCCGAGGACGCCGGCAGCTTCCTCAACGAGGAGGAGCTGCTGGCCTCCTGCGCCCTGTTCCTGTTCGCCGGGCACGAGGCGTCGTCGCTGCTCGTCGGCAACGGGCTGCTGGCGCTCGGCCGCAACCCGGCGGAGTATGAGCGGTTGCGCTCGGGCGCGGTCGATCCCAGGCTCGCGGTGTCGGAGATGCTGCGCTACGACAGCCCGCAGCAGATCGTGTTCCGCCACGCGCTGGAGGACGTCGACTTCAAGGGCGTGTTCATCCGCAAGGGCCAGTCGGTGGCCTTCTGCATGGGTTCGGCCAACCGCGACCCGGACGTCTTCCCCGACCCCGACCGCCTGGACCTGGGGCGCGATTCCAACCGGCACCTGTCCTTCGGCACGGGCATCCACACCTGCGCCGGCGCCAGCCTCGCCAACATCGAGGCGGCCGAGGTCTTCACGGCGCTGGCCCGCCGCTTCCCGCGCCTGGAGGTGGCCGGGGTGGAACGCCAGCAAAGCATCCTGGTCCGCGGCCTGACCCGCCTGCACCTCGCCTGCCCGGGGTGAGCGCGCAGCCGCGCCATCGAACGGCACCATCGAACGGCACTGTCGAAGCGGCGTTGGCGCTCGCGGTCCCGGCCTTTCCGCGCCGGGCGCGTCTTCCCGTTCGGTAAGAAGGCGCCTTGACCCGGGCGGACCCAGGCATCATCTTCCCGGTCGGGAAGAATGGGGCGCGCCATGGAATTCATCGACACACCGGGCCGCTTCGGCAGCCTCGTCCGCTCGCGCCGACGGCTCCTCGGCATGACCCAGCGCGACCTTGCGCTGGCGGTCAACGTCGGCGAGCGGTTCATCGTCGATCTGGAGAGCGGCAAGCCGACGTGCCAACTCGGCAAGGCCCTCGCCGTCGCCAAGGGCGTCGGCATCCGGCTGACCGACGACGCTCCGGTTCCGTCCGGCGACGCCTGCCCCGACCTCCCCGATCTCGGGGACGGCGCGTGAGCACGCTTCCGCTCTACTACGAGCACCTTGCCATCGGCGCAATCACCCTCGCCGGGGAGGGACCTTCCTTCGCCTACGATCTCCGCTGGCCGAACACGCGGGGGGCGTTCCCGCTGTCGCTGGGGATGCCGCTCGGCGGGGGAACCTTCGGCCCGGAGGTCCTGATGCCGTGGCTGGCCAACCTGCTGCCGGAGGACGGCAACCTGCTCGCCGTCGGACGGAACCTCGGCGTCTCGGCCCAGGATGTCATCGGCATCCTGGAGAGGATCGGCCGCGATACGGCGGGGGCGCTGACCATCGGGCGGCCCCGCGCCGGGGAGGCCCCCGGCCATCGCCCGATCGCCGGCGAGGCCGAACTGGAGCGAATCATCGAGGAGTTGCCGGCGAAGCCCTTCCTGGCGGGCGAGGACGGCGTGTCGATGTCGCTGGCCGGCGCCCAGGAGAAGCTGCCCGTCGCCCTGCTGCCGGACGGACGGATGGGGATCCCGATCAACGGGGCGCCATCCACCCACATCCTGAAGCCCGACACCCGTCGGCGGCTGTGGGGCAGCGTGCAGAACGAGGCGTTGTGCATGACGCTTGCCCGACGCTGCGGCCTGAAGACAGCGGCGGTGACGACGGGCAGGGCGGGAGGGCGGAGCTATCTGCTGGTGACCCGCTACGACCGCGTGCAGCGGGGCGGGCGCTGGCTGCGCGTCCACCAGGAGGACTTCTGCCAGGCTCTGGGCAGGCCGCCGGAGGCGAAGTACGAACGCAACCGTTCGGGCATCAGGGGGCCGCGGCTGGCGGATATGTTCAAGGTGGTGGACGACCATCTGACGGCGGCTGACCGCATACGGCTGCTCGACGCCGTGGTCTTCAACGTGCTCATTTGCAACACCGACGCTCACGCCAAGAACTATAGCGTCCTGCTGACGGGCCGGGGCGCATCGTTGGCCCCGCTTTATGATCTCATGTGCGCCGCCGCGTGGGAGAACGTCACGAAGAACCTGGCGCAGACGATAGCCGGCAAGAACCGCGGCGACCACGTCAAGGGCCGCCACTGGCAGCGCATGGCGGACGAGTGCGGCTTCAACCGCAAGATGATCCTGCGGCGAATTGGGACGATCGCGGATAGGGTGCGGCTTGAACTGCCCGAGGCGGCCGGGGTGGTCAGGGCGATGCCGGGCGGCGACCATCCGCTGCTGAGCGAGTTCGCTGCGGCAATCGAGGCCCGCTGCCGGACCGTCGTCCTGAACCTCGCCCGCGTCGAGGCGGACGCAGAGGACGCGGAGTGAGGGCATCCGCAACCGGCGGAGACGAGGCGCCGGCCGATGCCCTGGGGTGGAGCCGGAGAGGCCGGCCGACCCGGTCGACGCCGCCGAGGGAAGACGCGCCCGCCGGCGGGTCGGGCACGGTGATATTTGGCGGGTCGCCAAAGTGGTATATGGTCCGGCCGGTTTGGAGACGAGCGCGGCGGCGGGGGCCATGAGCGAGCTGACGACATCGGAGCGGCAACGCACCGCCCATCTGCTCCGGCGGATGCAGGCCAAGCTGGACCTTGCGGAACGGCGGCTGCGCGAGCCGGTGGCGGTCGTCGGCATCGGGGTCCGCCTGCCCGCCGGCCCCGGCCGGGTGGCCGAGGACGCGCCCTCCTGGTGGGATGCGCTGGAGGCCGGTGCCGACGCCGTCGTCGAGGTGCCGCCCGAGCGCTGGGACGCCGATGCCTGGTACGACCCGGACCCCGACGCCCCCGGGCGCATGAACACGCGCTGGGGCGGCTTCCTCGCCGGGGTGGACCGGTTCGACGCCGCCTTCTTCGGCATCTCCCCGCGCGAGGCGGTGTCGATGGACCCGCAGCAGCGGCTCGTCCTGGAGGTCGCGTGGCGGGCTCTGGAGGACGCCGGGATCCCGGCCCTGGGGCTCGCCGGCAGCCGCAGCGGCGTCTATCTCGGCATCTGCACCAGCGACTACGCGCGGCTCGGCGACGCATCGGGCGCCGGCGGGCAGCTCGACACCTATTCGGGCACCGGCGGCGCCTGCGGGGTCGCGGCCGGGCGGCTCGCCTACACGCTGGGGCTGGAGGGGCCGGCGCTGGTGGTCGACACCGCCTGCTCCTCCTCGCTCGTCGCGACCCATCTGGCGGTGCAGGGGCTGCGCGCCGGCGAGTGCGATCTGGCGCTGGCCGGCGGGGTCAACCTTGTGCTGCTGCCCGACGGCACGGTGACCCTGTCGCGGCTGCGCATGATGGCCCCGGACGGGCGCTGCAAGCCGTTCGACGCCTCGGCCGACGGCTTCGTGCGCGGCGAGGGCTGCGCCATCCTCGTGCTCAAGCGGCTGGCGGACGCGCAGGCCGACGGCGACCGCGTGCTGGCCGTCATCGCCGGCAGCGCGGTCAACCAGGACGGCCGGTCCTCCGGCCTCACCGCGCCCAACGGGCCGGCGCAGGAGGCGGTGGTGCGCGCCGCGCTGGCCAACGCCGGACGCGCCCCGGCCGAGGTCGCCTACGTCGAGGCTCACGGCACGGGCACGGCGCTCGGCGACCCCATCGAGATGAACGCGCTGGCCGCCGTCCTGGCGCCGGGGCGCGGGCGGCCGCTCCTGGTCGGCTCGGTCAAGAGCAACATCGGCCACCTGGAGGCGGCGGCCGGAGTCGCCGGGCTGGTCAAGGCCATCGGCGTGCTGAGCCGCCGCGTGGTGCCGCCGACCCTGCATTTCCGCGCCCTGAACCCGGAGATCCGCACCGGCGCCTGCCCGGTCCGGGTGGTCGACCGGCCGACGCCGCTGCCGGACGGTGCACCGGCGGTGGCCGGGGTCAGCTCCTTCGGCTTCTCCGGCACCAACGCCCACATCGTGCTGGAGGCGCCGCCGGAGCCGCCGGCCGACTCCGCCGAACGGCCCGCCCGCCGGGTGGAGGCGCTGCCGCTGTCGGCCCGCTCGCCGGAGGCGCTGGACGCGCTGCGCCGCGCCGTGGCCGAAGCACCGGCGCTCGAC
>JAEZHQ010000577.1 GCA_023416455.1 Pseudomonadota bacterium
GGCCGGGCCGCGGCGGGCGCCGTCTCGCGCCCGTCCAGGGCAACGACCGCCCCGGACGCCGCGTCGTAATGCAGCGCGAAGGCGCCGCCGCCGAGCCCCGAGCTTTGCGGCTCCACCAGGTTCAGCACCAGCTGCACGGCGATCGCGGCGTCCGCCGCGCTGCCGCCGGCCCGCAGGATCGTCCGCCCGGCCTCGGCGGCCAGCGGGTTGGCGGCGGCGACCATGTGGGTCGCCGCCCGGTCGACGGCGCGCGCCCGCCGGCCGGTGGCCGCCTCGGGGGCGGGATCGGCGGCGGTGGCGGCGGCAAGGGGAAGCAGCGCGATCAGGCCGGCGCCCAGCAGGGCGCGCCAGCGCGGCAATGAAGGAGTGGGCATGTCGTCCTCGCGGTGCGGTCGCGGATCGGCGCGGCGGTGGAGGGGAAGCGTGGCAACGGTGCGGCGGCCCCGCCACGACCGCCGCGAACTTTTTTTTGACATCGGCACGCGGCCATGGCAAAGGGCGCGGCTTGAGATCTCCCAATCAAAATTCCCAGGACTGTGACGGAGGACGAGGCGTGGCCAAACCCGAATGGGGCGTCAAGCGCATCTGCCCGAGCTGTGGCGCGCGCTATTACGATCTGCGCAAGGACCCGCCGGTGTGCCCGACCTGCGGAGCGCAATTCGATCCCGAGGCGCTGCTGAAGTCGCGCAAGGCCCGTCCGGCCCCGGTCGACGACGTCAAGAAGAGCGTGGTGGCCACCGAGGACGAGGACGTCGAATCGGAGGCCGAGGACGAGTCCGCCGAGCTGGACGAGGTCGAGGACGACGTGTCCGTCGAGGACATCGAGGAAGGCGACGAGGCCGACGAGAACGAGGACGACGTCCTGATCGAGGACACCTCGGAGCTGGGCGAGGACGACATGGACGAGGTCGTCGACGTCGAGGGCGAGGACGAGGAGGAGCGCTGAGAAGCCGGTTTCCGGGCGGCGGAGAAAAGTGGGGCGGGGGTGAATTTTTCGCTTGCATCAGACCCTCGTCCTGACCAATATCCCGCTCCACCGACGCCGGCCGGAACGGCCAGCGACCCAGGGTTTCGGGGCCATAGCTCAGCTGGGAGAGCGCTACAATGGCATTGTAGAGGTCAGGAGTTCGATCCTCCTTGGCTCCACCAAAACAAAAGGGCTCAGCTGACGCTTCAGCTGGGCTCTTTTTCTTTGCCCATATCTTTGCCAACGTCTTTGCCAACGCATTGCGCTGCGGACGGCGGGTCGCAGCCTCCTGTCCCGCTCCCTTCCCGCCCATTGCCAGGACCGCCCCCATGAGCTTCGACCGGATCCCCGACGTGACCGCCGACACCAGCCTCGCCGCGCTGGCCGCCGCCGACCCGGCGTCGCTCGACCGGCTGGCCCGCGTCCATCCCGCCTTCGGCCCCGGCGTCGGCGTGCCCGGCAGCGCCCGCCTCGGCGACATGGCCAAGGCCACGGGCATCCCGCTGGCGGTCATCCTGGCGACCGCGCAGGGCGCCATCCACGTCACCGCGCCGGCCGGCGGCTGCGGCTGCTCCTGCGGCGGCGGAGGGCACTGACGCCGGCTCAGCCGCCGCGCGGTCGCAGATAGATGAACCAGTACATGGCGCCGACCAGGAGCGCGCCGCCGACGAAATTGCCGGCGGTGACCGCGGCGAGGTTGACCAGATAGCCCCCGACCGGGATGGGCGGGGGCAGGCCGCCCAGATCGGCCCAGAAGGCGGGCGGCGCCCCCCATTCGATCAGCAGGCCGAGCGGGACGAAGTACATGTTGGCCACGCAGTGCTCGAAGCCGGCCGCGACGAAGGCGGCGACCGGGAAGACGACGGCCAGCACCTTGTCGGTCACGCTGCGCGCGCCCAGCGACAGCCACACCGCCAGGCAGACCAGCACGTTGCACAGGATGCCCAGGAAGAAGGCTTGGCCGGCGGGAAGCGACGCCTTGGCGGCGGCGAGATGGAGCGCCTGCGCCCCCACCGCGCCCGCCCCGAACATGTACTGGCCGGACAGGAACACCAGAACCGCGGTGCCCAGCGCGCCGACGAGGTTGCCGACCCACACCGTCGCCCACACCCGCGCCATCTCGCCCAGCCCCAGCCGGCCGCCGGCCCAGGCCATGACCATCAGCACGTCGCCGGTGAAGAGCTGGGCGCCGCCCACCAGGACCAGGATCAGGCCCAGCGAGAAGACGGCGCCGCCCAGCACGCGGGCGACGCCGTAGGGCAGCGCCTCGCCGCCGGTTGTGGCCACCGTGGCGAACAGTCCGCCCAGGGCGATGAAGGCGCCGGCCAGCACGGCCAGCGCCAGCAGCCCCGCCGGGTCGCGCCGGGCCTTCTTCACGCCCAGCTCCTCCGCCTTCACGGCGATGGCCTCGGGCAGCAGCGCGTCCAGGCCCGGATAGGCCGGGGAAGCCGCGACCGGCGGCGTCGGGTCGTCCATGGGGTCCTCTTGCGTCGGATTCCGGTAGTCTTCGACAGCGCAAGTCTCGCCGATCGTCCCGCGGCTTCCCACCTGTTTCGCAGAGCGCCGGATCGGGCGGCGCGGCAGCGACGGGAGGGGAGCATGAGCGGTCCGGCGGCGGAGGAAGGTTGGCTGGAGGCGGTGGTCGTGCCGCGCACCAGCGACATCGGGGGCTTCGAGGTGCGGCGCGCCCTGCCCTCGGCCCGCAAGCGGATGGTCGGCCCCTTCGTCTTCCTCGACCAGATGGGGCCGGCGGTTCTGAAGGCCGGCACCGGCATCGACGTGCGCCCGCACCCGCACATCGGGCTGGCCACCGTGACCTACCTGTTCGACGGCGAACTCATGCACCGCGACAGCCTGGGCACGGCGCTGGCGATCCGGCCGGGCGCGGTGAACTGGATGACCGCCGGGCGCGGCATCGCCCATTCCGAACGCTCCGCCACCGACGAGCGCGGGCGCGACCGGCTGCTGTCCGGCATCCAGTCCTGGGTGGCCCTGCCGCAGGCCCACGAGGAGACCGCCCCCGCCTTCCTCCATCTGGGCGCCGACTCGCTGCCGGTGGTGGAGGGCGAGGGCAAGCGCCTGCGGGTCGTCGCCGGCGCCGCCTACGGCGTCCGCGCGCCGACGCCGACGCTGTGGGAGACGCTGTATGTGGACGCCGTCCTGGACGCCGGCGCCCGGCTGCCCGTCGCCGCCGACCAGGAGGAGCGCGCGCTCTACCTGGCGTCCGGCACGGTGTCGGTCCATGGCGACCGTTTCGAGGCCGGCCGGCTCCTGCTGCTGCGCCCCGGCGAGCCGGCCACGGTGGAGGCGGAGACCGCGGCCCGGCTGATCCTGCTGGGCGGGGCCGCCATGGACGGCCCGCGCCACATCTGGTGGAACTTCGTGTCCAGCTCCAAGGACCGCATCGAGCAGGCGAAGGAGGATTGGCGGGCCGGCCGCTTCGGCGCGGTGCCGGGCGAGACGGAGTTCATCCCGCTGCCGGAACAGTGACGGGGCGGCCCCGCGCCGGAAGGAGTCAGCGCCGGAAGGAGTCAGCGCCGGAAGCCAAGCGCGGCCAGCGCCCCGGCCACCTCCCCCTCCTCCAGCGCCGCCAGGAAGCGCCGCACGGCCGGGCGGTCCAGCCGGTCGCGGGGGACGACGAAGTCGTAATGCTCCTCCTGGAGGGGCAGGAAGCCCAGCCCGTAGAGCCGCGCCACGCTGTCGATGGCCACCCCCCAGTCGGCGCGGCCCTGGGCCACGGCAACCGCCACCGCGTTGTGCGACTTGGCCTGGGACCAGTAGCCGGCCGGCCGCGCGTCGCCGAGCAGCCGGTCGGTCAGGATGCGCGTGCCGCTGCCGGTGTTGCGGTTCATCAGGACGCAGGCCGGGTCGGCGACGGCGAGCCGCGCCGCCTCTTCGGCCGGGCGCCCCTCGAAGCGGGCGTCCCCCTTGCGGAAGACGATGCCCTGGAGGCGCCGGTAGCCCGGCACCAGCTCCAGCGCCGGGGTCAGGAACGGGCGGTTGTAGGCCCCGGTGGCCGGATCCATCAGGTGGACGGCGGCGATGTCGCACTCGCCGCGCCGGGCGGCGGCGAGGCCGCCCATGGAGCCGACGTTCAGCGCCTTGACCGACATCCCCGCCCCGACCAGCCGGCCGATGAGGAGGTCCAGCCCGACGCAATGGCTGCCCATCACGATCAGGTCGGCGGGGCCGGCGTCGCGGCCGAGGCGCTGGACCGACACCGGGGTGCCGGCCTCCACCGCGTCGGCCTGGGCATCGACGGCGATGAAGCCGTCGGCGTGGCTGAAGGCGGTGACGGCGCCCGACCCCTTGGACAGCGGGTAGGCCGCCAGCCCGCCGGCCCCGCGCACCAGCGAGACCATGACATATTCGGTCCGCCCCCGCTCGGAGGCCAGGCGCAGGGGAAGCACCGCCGGCACCGCCTCCCGCGCCGGCGGCGGCAGCCCGGCCAGCGCGCGGATCACCGGGGCCACGAACTCGTGGAAGGTGAACATGGCGGAGGTCGGGAAGCCCGGCAGGACGACCACCGCCTTGCCCCGGGTCACGGCGAGGCAGAGCGGCTTGCCGGGCTTCAGCGCCACGCCGTGCGCCACCACCCCGGGCTCGGCCAGCCGGCCGACGATGCGGTGGGACAGGTCGCCCGCCCCCTTGGAGGTGCCGCCGGACAGCAGCAGCGCGTCGCAGGCCAGCCCCGCCTCCACCCGGTCGGCCAGCGCCGCCTCGTCGTCGGGGGCGATGCCGAGGCGGACCGGCTCGCCGCCCAGCTCCTCGACGGCGGCGGCGAGGATGGCGGCGTTGGAATCATAGACCGCGCCGGGCCGGATCGGCTGGCCGGGGGCCACGATTTCGTCGCCGGTGGACAGGATGGCGACGCGCGGGCGGCGCACCACCGCCACCTCCGCCCGGCCGATGGCGGCGAGCAGCCCGATCTCGCGCGAGGTCAGGACCTGGCCGCGGCGCAGCACCGTCTCGCCCCGCCCGATGTCGGACCCGGCCGCGGCCACGAAGGCGCCGGGCGCCACCGGCCGGCCGATCTCGACCAGAAGGGCGCCGTCCGTCTCGCGGACCTCGGTGTGCTCGACCATCACCACGGCGTCGGCACCGCGCGGGACCATGCCGCCGGTGGCGATCACCGTCGCCGTGCCGGCGGCGACCGTGACCGCCGGGACGTGGCCCGCGGCCAGCACCTCGCCGTTCAGCCGCAGCAGGACGGGGCTGTCCTCGGCGGCGCCCAGCGTGTCGGCGGCGCGCACGGCGAAGCCGTCCACCGAGGAGCGGTCGAATCCCGGCACGTCCACCCCGGCCGTCACCTCCTCCGCCACCACGCGGCCGAGCGCCGCGGCCAGCGGCACCGTCTCCGGCCCCCTCGGCGTCAGGTCGAGGTGGCGGCGGAAGCGCGCCTCGGCCTCGTCGCGGCCGACCACCTCCAGGAACTGCTCCTGCCGGGCCGCCCGGGCCACGAATCGCCGGATGTCCTCGTTGGACACGCCTGTTCTCCCAATACTCCCATACTCAGGGGCGGATCGTAGCGTCAAAACAGTGGACGGTCACGGACGACCCGGCCGCCACCCCCTCGCTCTCCTCCGGGATCAGCACGAAGCCGTCGGCGCGGACCGCCGCCCCCAGGCCCGGCACGGCGGGGGAGGCCAGCGGCTCGACCGCGCCGTCGGCGGTCAGCCGCACCCGGTAGAGGTCGGCGCAGCCGATCTCCGACACCAGCTTGCGCGCGGTGACCGCCTCGCGCGTCGGGTGGGGCAGCGC
>JAEZHQ010000059.1 GCA_023416455.1 Pseudomonadota bacterium
CCGCCGTCGCGCTCGCACAGCGCGCGGGTGGGCGGAAGGACGGTCAGGTCGTGGGCCGCCGCCGCCCCCTCCACGATGGCCGCCGCATCCCCCTCCTCGTGGCGCAGGGCGGGGTCGAGCCCGTGCCGGCGGCAGGCCGCCTCGAACCGCTCCAGGGCGTCCGCCGCCCGCTCCCGGCAGCGGTGGAGGCGGACCTCCGCCAGCCGGCGGGCGTAGGCGCCGCCCCCCACCGGCAGCGGCCCCTGCTCGTCCAGGCGCGCCAGATCCACCACCGCCAGGCCGGTCAGCGCCGCGCCATGGTCGTGCGCGGCGCCGACGGCGTGGTCCAGCACCGCCGAGGCCGCATCGTTCGGCGGCAGCACGGCGAGGATGCGGCGGACCCGCATGGCCCCCGCCGCGGGGTGGGGGGCGCGGGCGGCGGGTGTCTCCCGGAGGATGGGCATGGCGGTGGTCCTCCCTTGGGCGGGTGCGGGACGGGGACGGCGGGCGGCCGGCGCCGGCCCCGCCGTCCGGCGGGCCAGCACGCCGTCCAGATGGTCGGCGACGGTGCCGCGCCACAGCGGTGCGCCGGTGACGTAGGCCGCGCGCCCCAGCAGGTGGCTGGCGATGGGCGTGGTCAGCAGCAGGCAGGCCAGGGCCACCAGCACGGTGAGCCACGCGCCGGGCGTGCCGAAGGCGACGGCGGCGCCCAGCAGAACGGTGCCGGCGCCGACCACGCCGGCCTTGGTGGCGGCGTGCATGCGCAGATAGGCGTCGGGCATGCGCAGCACGCCGAAGGCGGCGATCAGCACGATGGACGAGCCGGCCAGGAGAAGGATGGCGGCGAGGGTGGCAGCAAGGGTGGCGGCCATGGGGGGATCACTCCGTGGGCGGGCGGGCCGGCGGCTGCCCGGCCGCCTTCTCCAGCAGCCCGGCGAAGGCCACCGTTCCGAGGAAGGAGACGAGCGCGACCCCCAGCCCGACGTCGAGGAAGGCCGCGTGCCCGGCGATGAGGGCCGCCCCGCCGCAGGCGGCGGCGGCGACCAGCCCCAGCATGTCCACCGCGATCAGCCGGTCGGCGGCCGTCGGCCCGCGCACCAGGCGCAGCGTCAGCAGGCCGGCGGACAGTGCCAGCATCGTCATCGAAAGCTGGGCGGCGATGGAGAGGATCAGCGACGGGGTCATGGCAGCACCTCCCGGATTTTGCGCTCGAAGCCGGACTTGATGGCGTGCGCCGTCGCCTCCGGCGCGGCGGCGTCCATGACGTGGACGTACAGGGTGCGCCGGTCCTCCGAGACGTGGAGGCTGGTGGTGCCGGGGGTCAGCGTGACCATGTCGGCGAGCAGCGTTATGGCGGCGTCGCCCCGGAGGTCGACGGGGACGGCGACGATGGCCGGGCGCCAGTCGCGCCGCGGGCTCAGGATCAGCCGTGCCGTCTGCCACGCCGACAGCAGAAGCTCCTTCACGAAGAGCAGGGCGAGCCCGGCCCAGCGCAGGGCGGTCGCGGAACGTCCGGTCATGGCGCGGCTCCCAGAACGGCGGCGATGTAGGCGGTGGGGGACAGCAGGTCCGCCGCGGTGTCGAGCGAGACGGCGACGAAGGGTTCGGCCCACAGGCTGATGGCCAGGGTCACCGCGGCCAGGGCGGCGATCGGCGCCAGCATCAGCGCCCGCGTGCTCCCGGTCAGGCCGGAGACCGCCGGGGCGCCGTCCGGCGGGGCTTTCCAGAAGGCGTAGTTCCATATCTTGATCATGGAGTAGAGGGTCAGCAGCCCGACCAGCAGCGCGACGCCGGCCAGCCAGCCATGGCCCTGTTCCAGGCTGGCCCGGATCACCGTCAGCTTGCCCCAGAAGCCGGACAGCGGCGGGATGCCGGCCAGCGACAGCGCCGGGATCAGGAACAGCACGGCCAGCAGCGGCTGCGTGCGCGACAGCCCGCCCAGGTCGTCGAGCCGGTAGGAGCCGCCGGCCCGCTCGATGGCGCCGGCGATCAGGAACAGGTTCGCCTTCACCACGATGTGGTGGACGATGTAGAGCACCGCCCCCCCGAGCGCGAGCGGGGTCCAGACGGCGAGGCCGAGCAGCATGAAGCCGATCTGGCTGATGATGTGGAAGGCCAGAATGCGGCGGATGTCGTAGTGCGCCGCCGCGCCCAGAACGCCGGTCAGCATGGTCAGCGCCGCGACCACCGCCACCGTCGGGCCGACCCACTCCGCCGCCCCGCCGAAGACCAGGGTGAAGACGCGGATCATGGCGTAGACGCCGACCTTGGTCAGGAGGGCCGCGAAGATGGCGGCCACCGGCGGCGGCGCCGTGTGGTAGGACGCCGGCAGCCAGAAGAAGAGGGGGAACACCGCCGCCTTCAGCCCGAAGGCGGCGAGCAGCATGACCGCCGTGGCCGCCACCAGCCCGTGATTCTCCACCAGCGGCACCTTGCCGGCGAGGTCGGCCATGTTGAGGGTGCCGGTGATCCCGTAGAGGAAGCCGACGCCCATCAGGAAGACGGTGGTGCCGACGAGGTTGAGGACGGCGTATTTCAGCGCCCCGTCGATCTGCTCGCGCGAGCCGCCGAGGATGAGCAGCCCGAAGGAGGCGATCAGCATCACCTCGAACCAGACGTAGAGGTTGAACAGGTCCCCGGTCAGGAAGGAGCCGACCACGCCCAGGATCAGCCCGTGGAACAGCGGGTGGAAGCCCGCCCTTTCGCGGTCCAGGGCGCCGTGGGCCAGCGCATAGACGGCGGTGGCGAGCGCCATGGTGGCGGCGATCACCACCATGATGGCGGCGAAGCGGTCGGCCACCAGGGTGATGCCGAAGGGCGCCGGCCAGTCGCCCATCTGGCTCGCCACCACACCGGCGTCGAGCACGCGGGCGAGCAGGGCGAGCGACGCCACCAGCAGCGCCAGCGCGGCCCCCAGCCCGAGCCGCCTCTGCGCGGCGACGCTGCGCCACAGAAGCGCGCCCAGCCCGGCCGCGGCCAGCGGGATCAGCAGGGGAAGGAGGAGGATCACGCCGTCCATCTCACGCGGCCTCCCGGTGCGGGCGGGGGCCGGGAAGGGCGCCCGGCCGCGGCGGTTCGTCCGCCGGCTCGGCCACGCGCATGGCCTCGGTGTCCAGCGTCCCCAGCGCGCCGTAGGCGCGGGCCACCAGCACCAGGACGAAGGAGACGACGGCGAAGCCGATGACGATGGCGGTGAGGATCAGCGCCTGCGGCAACGGGTTGGCGGCGCCGGCCGCCAGCCCCTCCGCCCCCGCCGCCACGATCGGCGGCACCGGCCCGGCCAGCCGGCCGGACAGGAAGATGGACAGGTTGGCGGCGTTGCCCAGCAGGATGAGGCCGAGCACCATGCGCAGCAGGTTGCGGCTGAGGATCAGATAGGCCGAGGCGGCGAGGATCACGCCGAAGGCGACGGCGAGCAGCGGTTCCATCTCAATCCTCCGTCAGCTCGAAAAGGAAGACGCAGACGCTGCCGACGACGGTCAGGTAGACGCCGACGTCGAAGACGAGGGCCGTGCTGAGCGCCGACCACCAGAGGTGGGTGAGGAACGGTTCCGCCAGCAGGAGGGCGGGCAGGCCGCTGGCCCCGGCGAGCAGCAGCCCGGCCCCCAGCACGGCCCTGGGCGACAGGCGCAGCGCCGCCTCCGCCGCCCGGCGGCCGAAGGCGATGGCGTGGACCGCCAGGCCGCTGGCCGCGAACAGACCGCCGATGAAGCCGCCGCCGGGCGCGTTGTGGCCGCGCAGGAGCAGATAGACGGAGAAGGCCAGCATGAGGGCCAGGATGGGCCGGGCGCTGGTGCGCAGGATGACGGAGGACACAGGGCTCAGCTCCCCTTGCGGCGCTTCAGCACGGCGAGCGCCGCCAGCCCGGCCAGGCCGAGCACGGTGATCTCGCCCAGCGTGTCGAGCGCCCGGAAATCCACGATGATGACGTTGACCACGTTGCGGCCGTGCGCGTCGGGCACGGAGTGGGCGCCGAACCAGGCGCCGAGCGTCGGGTCGAAGGGCTGGGCGAGGACGGCCAGCATGACCAGCGTGCCCACCGCGCCGATCCCGGCCGCCAGCAGCGCGTCGGCCCGGCGCTGGCCGGCGGTGCGGTGCTCCGGCTCGCGCAGCGGGAGCTTCAGGAGGACGGCGGTCAGGATGACGATGAACAGCACCTCGACCGCGAACTGGGTGAAGGCGAGGTCCGGCGCGCCGAACAGCAGGAACACCAGCGCCGAGCCGAAGCCGACGACGCCGACCGCCATGATTGCGGCGAGCAGCCTGCGCGTCCGGGCGGCGGCGAGCGCCCCGGCGACCAGCAGCAGCGCCGTCGCGGCTTCGTGGGGGGCGAGGTCGGACCAGCCGGCGGGAAGCGCCGCCCCGCCTCCCAGGAGCAGCGCCGCCGCCGTGGCGGCGGCGACCACCGCCAGCGAGACGATGGCGTAGAGCCGCAGGCTGCCGGTCTGCACGAGCCGGGTCTGCCAGGCGGCAAGGCGCTGGAAGCCGCCGAGGGCGACCACATAGCCGCGCTCCGGGCCGTGGCGGTCGAGCAGGTGCCAGCGGTCGATGCGCCGGCGCAGCGCTTCCCAGCGCAGGAACACCGCCACCCCCAGGGCCAGCGTCAGCATGGACAGGCCGAGCACCGGCGTGAAGCCGTGCCACAGCGCCAGCGCCAGCGGCGCGGCGGCCGACGGTCCCGCGACGGCCGCCGCCGCCGGCTCGACCAGCCATCGGCCGAGCAGACCCGGCGCGAAGCCGAACAGGACGCCGCCGCCGGCCAGCACCACCGGGCCGGCCAGCATCTCCGGCGGCGGGTCGTGGGGGTGGCCCTCCAATCCGCGGGACGGGCCGAGGAAGGCGCGCACCGACAGGATGCCGGCCACCACCACCATCGCCGCGTTCGCCAGCAGGCCGGCGCCGACGAGCAGCAGCGGAACCGCGGTGTCGGTCAGCTTCGCCTCGTAGACCAGCTCCTTGCCCACGAAGCCGACGAAGGGGGGAAGCCCGGCCATGGACAGGCCCGCGGCCAGGGCCACCGCCGCCGTCACCGGCATGGCGCGGGCGAGCCCGCCGAGCCGGGTGGCGTCCCGCGTTCCGGTCTCGTGGTCGATGATGCCGGCGACCAGGAACAGGCTGGCCTTGTAGAGGGCATGGACGACCAGGAAGGTCATGGCCGCGGTGGCGGCGATCGGGTCCCTCAGCCCCAGAAGCATCACCAGCGTGCCGAGCGCCACGACGGTCGAATAGGCCAGGACCCGTTTCAGGTCGGTCTCGCGCAGGGCGAGCAGCGCGCCCACCAGCATGGTGGCGGTGCCGGCCGTGACCAGGAGGCCGGTCCACAGCGCCTCTCCCCCGAACACCGGGTTGAAGCGGGCGAGCAGGTAGACGCCGAGCTTCACCATGGTGGCGGAGTGCAGGTAGGCGCTGACCGGGGTCGGCGCCTCCATGGCGTTGGGCAGCCAGAAATGCAGGGGTGCCTGAGCCGACTTGGTGAAGGCGGCGACGACCAGCAGGACCAGGATGGCCGGCGCCAGGGGGTGGCCGGCCAGGGCCGGGCCGGCGGCGACGATCTCCGACAGGCGGAAGCTGCCGGCGGCTTGGCCGAGCAGCAGGACGGCGGCCAGGAGCGCCAGCCCCCCGGCCCCGGTGACCAGCAGCGCCTGGAGGGCGCAGGCCCGCGCCCGCTCGCTCTCGCCGTTGAAGCCGATCAGCAGGAAGGAGGCGACGCTGGTCAGCTCCCAGAACAGGAACAGCACGATCAGATGGTCGGCCGTGACGGTGCCCAGCATGGCCGCCATGAACAGCGACAGCACCGCCAGGAAGCGCCCCTGGCGGGGATGGCCGGCGAGATAGCGGCCGGAAAAGGCGAAGACCCCGGCCCCGATCCCGGTGATCAGCAGGGCCATCAGCAAGGACAGCCCGTCCAGCCGGAAGCTCAGCTCCACCCCGAGCGAAGGAACCCAGCGCCAGGACTCCGCCACCGCCTCACCGGCGCCGGCCGCCGGCACCCGCGCGGCGAAGGCGAGGAACAGGACGAAGGGCAGGCCGGCGGCCAGCCAGCCGCGGGCCGCCACCGGCACCCGGCCGATCAGCAGCAGCGGCCCCATGGCGGCGACGCCCGCGGCGATCGCCAACGCGGTCAAGGGCACCTCGTCTCCTCCCCATTGTCTTCCCCGTACCGTTAGGCAAGAGCTGTGCCAGGAAGGAAAGCCGGGACGCCCCAACCCCGCGCCGGCGCTTCACCGGCCCCCTGTCCGGCCCCCTGTCCGGATCGGCGGACAGCGGCGGCGGCGGCCGTCCGGAAACCCGAACATTCCCGGGCGTCCGGCCAATGAGGGCTCGGAAAGGTCCGGCCACAGGTCAGCTCTATTCAGAAACGGTATGACCGGTCAGGCCACCGCCCCGGGGCCGAGCCGGGCCAGGTCGGCGCGCGCGCGCTCGGCGAAGAAGTCGATGAAGGCCCGGACCTTGGCCGGCAGCAGGCTGCGGTGGGGGTAGAGCACGGCCAGCGTGACCGGCTCCGGCGGCGTCTCCGGCAGGACGACGCGCAGCGCGCCGGCGGCCAGATGCCCGGCCACCTCCCAGACCGGCTTGAGCGCGATCCCCTCGCCGGCCAGCGCCCAGCGGGTCAGCACGTCGCCGTCGTCGGCGTCGAGCGGGCCGGACACCGGCAGGGTCACCGGCCCCTGCGGGGTCCGCAGCGTCCACTGGAACTGCGGCGAGCCGGGGTAGCGCAGCAGCAGGCAGTGGTGGCCGAGCAGATCCTCCGGCCGCTGCGGGGCGCCCCGCCGCTCCAGATAGGCGGGGGCGGCGCACAGGACGCGCGGCAGCTCGGCCAGCTTGCGCACCACGAAGCTCGAATCCTTCAGCACGGCCATGCGGACGGCGACGTCGGTGGCCTCGCGCAGCAGGTCCAGGAGATGGTCGGACAGGCGAAGCCGCACCTCGACCAGCGGGTGGGCGGCGCGGAAGGCGGGCAGCATCGGCGCCAGGACGCGCCGCCCGAAACCGAGCGGCGCGGTCACGCGCAGGCTGCCGGCCGGGGCGCCGCCGACGGCGGCGACGCTGCTCTCGGCGCGCTCGGCCGCCTCCAGCACCTCCCGGCAATGCTCGTAGAAGATCCGGCCGGCCTCGGTGAACTGCACCTGGCGGGTGGTGCGGTTCAGCAGCCGGGCGTTCAGGTGCTCCTCCAGGTTTTGCAGGCGGTGGCTGACCACGGCGGGCGACAGGCGCAGGCTGCGGCCGGCCGCCGACAGGCTGCCCAGCTCGACGACGCGCACGAACACCCGCATGTTCTCCAGCAGGGCCACGATCCCTCCTCGGCTTCCGGCGAGGATTTCACCTTTGCGTTTTTTTTGAAAGTGCCGGGACGCCGAGCCGCTTCCCGAACCGCGGCCGGCCCCCGTAGAGTGCCCGGCGGGGCCGCCGGCGCCCCGCCGCCGTGCCACGCGAGGGAGGGGCCATGGAGCCGATCGTCTGGGAATGGATCAACCTCATGGTGCGGTGGCTGCACGTGGTGACGGCCATCGCCTGGATCGGCTCGTCCTTCTACTTCATCCATCTCGACGCCAGCCTGCGCCGGCGCGAGGGGCTGCCCCCCGGCACGGCGGGCGAAGCCTGGCAGATCCACGGCGGCGGCTTCTACCACATGGTCAAGTTCACGGTGGCGCCGGCCGAGCTGCCGGACCGCCTGACCTGGTTCAAGTGGGAATCCTACGCCACCTGGCTCAGCGGCTTCGCCCTGCTCGGCGTCCTCTACTACCACGGGGCGCATCTTTACCTGATCGACCCGGCGGTGATGGATCTGCCCTGGTGGGGGGCGGTGGCGCTCAGCCTGGGCGCGCTGGCGCTGGGCTGGCTCGCCTACGACGCGCTGTGCCGGTCGCCGCTGGGCCGGGACGACGGGCGGCTGGCGGCGGCCGGCTTCGTCTTCCTGGTGGCGGTGGCCTGGGGGCTGTCGCACCTGTTCAGCGGGCGCGGCGCGCTGCTCCATGTGGGGGCGCTGATCGGCACCATCATGTCGGCCAACGTCTTCCTGCTGATCATCCCCAACCAGCGCAAGGCGGTGGCCGCCATGCTGGCCGGGGAGACGCCCGACCCGGCGCTGGGCCGGCAGGCCAAGCAGCGCTCGCTGCACAACAACTACCTGACCCTGCCGGTCGTCTTCCTGATGCTCAGCAACCACTACCCGCTGGCCTTCGGCACCCGCTACAGCTGGCTGATCGTCGCCGTCGTCCTGGTGGTCGGGGCGGCCATCCGCCATTTCTTCAACACCCGCCACGCCGGCCGGCCCAGCCCCTGGTGGACCTGGGCGGTGGCCGCCGCCGGCATGGCCGCGGTCGTCGCCCTCAGCACCGCCGGCCCGCGGGACGAGGCCGGCAGCGCCGCCGCGCCGGCCGGGGCGACGTC
>JAEZHQ010000109.1 GCA_023416455.1 Pseudomonadota bacterium
GTGTTGGCCCACTCATCCACGGCGCCCGCGACGGCGCCGGCCGCGGCGGCGCGGCGGACCATGCCGGCGGGCAGCGGCGCGTTCTCCGGCGGGAAGCCGGACTCGGCCTCCGCCAACGCGAGCGCCGGGTCGTCGCGGCCCTCGTGCATTTCCTGGACCGGACGGGCGTAGAGATCCTCGGGCTGCGGGGCCATGCGGATCTCGACGTGCATGAGCACCGCGGTGACCTGCTCGCGCAGGGCGGTCAGCATGCTCTCGAACAGCTCGAACGCCTCGCGCTTGTACTCGTTGAGCGGGTCCTTCTGCGCGTAGGCGCGCAGCGAGATGCCCTGGCGCAGGTGGTCGAGCTGGAGCAGGTGGTCCTTCCACTCCTGGTCGAGGATCTGGAGGAGCAGGCTCTTCTCCACGTGCCGCATGGTCTCGGGGCCGTAGTTGGCCACCTTCTCCGCGTATTTGCGGTCGGCGGCGTCGCGCACGCGCTCCTCGATCTCGGGCTCGGCGATGCCCTCCTCCCTGGCCCAGTCATGGACCGGCAGATCCATGCCCAGGATGCGGTTGCCGGCCTCGTGCAGCCCGTCGATGTCCCACTGCTCGGAATAGGAGTTGGCCGGGATGGCCGTGCTGACCATGCCGGCGATGACTTGGTGGCGCATCTCCCGGATGGTCTCGGAGATGTCCTCGGTGTCCATGATCTCGCGGCGCTGCTCGTAGACGACCTTGCGCTGGTCGTTCATGACGTTGTCGAACTTGAGCAGGTTCTTGCGGATCTCGAAGTGGTGGGCCTCGACCTTCTGCTGCGCCTTCTCCAGCGCCTTGTTGATCCAGGGGTGGATGATCGCCTCCCCCTCCTTCAGGCCGAGGCGCCGGAGCATGCCGTCCATGCGCTCCGACCCGAAGATGCGCATCAGGTCGTCCTCCAGCGACAGGAAGAACTTCGACGCGCCGGGATCGCCCTGGCGGCCCGACCGGCCGCGGAGCTGGTTGTCGATGCGGCGGCTCTCGTGCCGCTCCGTGCCGATGACGTAGAGGCCGCCGGCCTGCTTGACCAGTTCGCGCGCCTCGGCCACCTCGGCCTCGATCCGGGCGACGCGGGCGTCGCGCTCCGGCCCTTCGGGCAGATCGGCCAGCTCCAGCCGGACGCGCATCTCGACGTTGCCGCCGAGCTGGATGTCGGTGCCGCGGCCGGCCATGTTGGTGGCCACCGTCACCGCCCCCGGCCGGCCGGCCTGGGCGACGATGTAGGCTTCCTGCTCGTGGTGGCGGGCGTTGAGGACGTTGTGCGGGATCCCGCGCTTCTTCAGCAGGGCGGAGATCAGCTCCGACTTCTCGATGGAGGTGGTGCCGACCAGCACCGGCTGCTGGCGCTTGCGGGCCTCCTCGATCAGGTCGGCGATGGCGTCGTACTTCTCCGTGGCCTTGCGGTAGACCTCGTCGTCATGGTCCTTGCGCTGGACCGTGACGTTGGTCGGGATGTCCACCACCTCCAGCCCGTAGATCTCGGCGAACTCGGCCGCCTCGGTCATGGCGGTGCCGGTCATGCCGGCCAGCTTGGGATAGATGCGGAAGTAGTTCTGGAAGGTGATGGAGGCCAGCGTCTGGTTCTCGCGCTGGATGGTCACCTTCTCCTTGGCCTCCAGCGCCTGGTGCAGGCCCTCGGAGTAGCGGCGGCCCTCCATCATGCGGCCGGTGAACTCGTCGATGATGACGACCTTGTCGTCCTTGACGATGTAGTCCTTGTCGCGCTGGAACAGCGTGTGGGCGCGCAGCGCCTGCTGGGCGTGGTGGACCAGCGCCACGTTCTGGATGTCGTAGAGCCCGCCCGACTTCAGCAGCCCGGCCTGGGAGAGGAGCTGCTCCATGTGCTCCTGCCCGGCCTCGGACAGGCTGACGGTGCGGTTCTTCTCGTCCATCTCGTAGTCGTCCCGCGTCAGCTGCGGGATGAGGCGGTCCACCTGGACGTACATCTCCGACGAATCGGTCGAAGGCCCGGAGATGATCAGCGGCGTGCGCGCCTCGTCGACGAGGATGGAGTCGACCTCGTCGACGATGGCGTAGTTGAAGGGCCGCTGGACCATGTCCTCCAGGCGGAACTTCATGTTGTCACGCAAATAGTCGAAGCCGAACTCGTTGTTGGTGCCGTAGGTGATGTCGGCGGCGTAGGCGGCGCGGCGCTCCTCGTCGTCCAGCCCGTGGATGATGCAGCCGGTGGTCAGGCCGAGGTAGCGGTAGATGCGGCCCATCCAGTCGCTGTCGCGCTTGGCCAGATAGTCGTTCACGGTGACGACGTGGACGCCCTTGCCCTCCAGCGCGTTCAGGTAGACGGCGAGCGTGGCGACCAGGGTCTTGCCCTCGCCCGTCCGCATCTCGGCGATCTTGCCCTGGTGAAGCACCATGCCGCCCATGAGCTGCACGTCGAAGTGCCGCTGGCCGAGCACGCGCTTGCCCGCCTCGCGCACGGTGGCGAAGGCGTCGGGAAGGATGTCGTCGAGAGTCTCGCCCTGCTTCAATCGGCCGCGGAGCCAGTCGGTGCGGCCGCGCAGCTCCTCGTCGGAGAGCGCCGCCACCGCGGGTTCCAGCGCGTTGATCTGCTGGACGGACTTTTGCAGCGCCTTGACGACGCGCGTGTTGGCGGTGCCGAAAATCTTGCGGGCGAGAGCACCGAACATGAAAACCTCGAGGGGTGGAACGTAGAGGAGCCGGCCTTTTGACCGGTCTCACATAGGCCCGCGGCAAGTTTCTGTCAACGAGACCCGCCCTTTGGAGCGGAATCCACAACCGGGCCGGCTGGGCGCCGGGACGCGCCGCACCATGTCTCTTCCACCGTTCCGCCGTGCCGACGCCACGCGCCGGGCCGGGCGATGGCGCGACGACCGCTTGCCCCGCGCGGCGAAGCCATGCTTAATCCCCGGCGGATTCGGGCGCGGGGCGGCGGATGGCCCCCAAGCGGCCGTCAGAGACGAACAATCCGAACAACCATCCGCCGGAAGGAATGAGACTCCCATGGTGAATCGAGTGCTCCGCGCCGCCCTCCTGTCCATGGCCGCCTGCGGCGTCGCCCTGGCCGCGCACGCCCAGAACCCCGCTCCCGCCGCGCCGGCCC
>JAEZHQ010000142.1 GCA_023416455.1 Pseudomonadota bacterium
CAGCTTGGAATCGTCGAACTGCCGGAAGAAGTCGTCCCAGCCGATCTCCTCCAGCTCGTCATGGTCGGACTGGCTGGCCTTGGGGAACATCAGGCGCAGGAGGCCGACGCCGGTCTTGCGGCTCCGCCTCCGGCCGCCTTCCTCCGGATGGTGGGTGCTCTTGACGACGGCGGGCTTGCCGCCGTGGTTCTCGGCCCAGCGGCGGATCTCGTCGTGGTCGGTGGTGGTCTTCGCCATGCTTTCTCTCCCGTCGGGGAAAACCTTCTTCCGGCGGCGCGTCGGCGCCGGCCGTATCCCCACCAGAACAGCCGCCATCACGCGGCGTTGCGGCGGGCGTCGCGGCGCGCGCCCTCGCGGGCGCAGGCGCGGCGCTGGCGTTCCAGGCAGTCGCGCAGGACGGCGAGCACGGCGGCTTCCGCATCATCCAGCCCGTCCGCCACCGGCAGTGCGCGGCGCCCCGCGTCGGTCAGGGCCGCCAGGGCGCCGCACAGGGCGCCCTCCAGATAGGCATCGAGGATGTCCGGGTGCACGTAGCTCTTGCGGCAGACCGTCGCCGTGTTGCCCAGGCGCGCCGCCACCTGGGCGATGGCCCGGGTGACGTTTCGCCTGGCCCCGGCCCGGCTGTCGGCGGGCCCGCCGGCGGCCAGCGCGACCGCCGCCAGCACGGTGCCGGCCCAGGTGCGGAAGTCCTTGGCGGTGAAGTCGCGGCCGGCGACGGCGCGCAGGTAGTCGTTGACGTCGCCGGAGGTCACGGCGCGCCGTTCCCCGTCCTCGTCCACATACTGGAACAGCTCGTCGCCCGGCACCTCGCGGCAGGCGCGCACGACCCGCGCCAGGCGGCGGTCCTTCAGGGACACCGTCCATTCCTTGCCCGACTTCCCCTTGAAGGCGAAGCGGATTTCCGATCCGGCGACGGCGGCGTGATCGTCGCGCAGCGTCGTCAGGCCGTAGCTCCGGTTCTCGCGGGCGTAGGACTCGTTGCCGATGCGGATCAGCGTCGTCTCCAGCAGCCGGACGACCGCTGCCAGCACCTTGTCCCGGGGCAGGCCGCGCCGGGACAGGTCGGCGTCGACGCGGCGGCGGATCGCCGGCAGGGCCTCGCAGAATTCCAGCATGCGGCCGAACTTCGTGCCCTCGCGCAGTTCGGTCCAGCGGGGGTGATAGCGGTACTGCTTGCGCCCGCGGCCGTCGCGCCCGGTGGCCTGGAGGTGGCCGTCGGGATCGGTGCAGATCCAGACGTCCCGGTAGGCGGGCGGTATGGCCAGCCGCCGGATGCGCTCCAGCGTCTCCTCCTCGGTCACGCGGGATCCATCGGGCCACCGGTAGGAGAAGCCGCGGCCGGCGCGGCGGCGGCGGATCCCCGGCTCCCCATCGCAGACATAGGCGAGACCGGCGCCGGCCGCGGCGTCCCGGGCGTCGTTCGGCTGGTCGGTCGGCGTCGGCCCATCCATGGCGGGACCCCGTAACGGTCTGTCCCCTACAACCGTCGCCGCGGTCTTTGGTTGCCCGGCCGTTCGGACGGCTTCCGCCACACCGGCGGACCCCTTATAGGGTGACCCTTCGCCGACCCTTTGCCGAAGCGGAGCCGGACGATGGACGAGACGAAGCTGACCGCGGCGCTGCCGAACCTGGACATCGTGGTCCTCCACCGCGAAGACCGGGAGCGTGGCGCCGAAACGATCACCATCAGCGTCACCGCCACCCCTTCCTTCGAGGCGGTGCGCGCCGCGATCGGGCCTTCGCTGCCCCTGGCGGCGCTGTGGATGGCGCCGATGCAGGCGTCGTTCCTGGCCTGGAGCGGGCTGATGCGGCGGGCCTGGGCGCCCTGGCTGCCGGTCCTGCCCGCCTCCGCGCAGCCCCGGGAGCCGGCCGGGGAGCCGTGACCAAATTGCGGTGGTAACGGATTGTTAGGGCTGACCGGCCGACCCTCCGCGGGAGTCTCTTGCGGAGGAAGCCAATGTCCCGGGCATCGACGTGGCTGCGCGGTGCGGCCCTCTACCAGATCTACCCCCTCAGTTTCCGCGACGGGAACGGCGACGGGTGGGGCGACCTCGACGGCGTCCTGGAAGGGCTCGACCACGTCGCCTCGCTGGGCGTGGACGGCCTGTGGATCAGCCCCTTCTACCCGTCGCCGCTGAAGGATTTCGGCTACGACGTCGCCGACCACCGCGCCGTCGATCCGCGCATGGGGCGGCTGGAGACCGTCGACCGCATCCTCGGCGAGGCGCGGGGCCGCGGGCTGAAGGTGATCCTGGATTTGGTCTGCGGCCACACCTCCGACGCCCATCCCTGGTTCGCGGCGAGCCGCCGGTCGCGAAGCGGCGCGTTCGCGGACTGGTACGTCTGGGCCGACGCCCGGCCGGACGGCACGCCGCCCAACAACTGGCTGTCGGTCTTCGGCGGCGCCGCCTGGAGCTGGGAGCCGCGGCGCCGCCAGTATTACCTGCACCATTTCCTGTCCAGCCAGCCGGCGCTGAACCTCGGCAACGAGGCGGTTCTGGAGGCGGTCTGCGACACCGCCGCCTTCTGGCTGGAGCGCGGGGTGGACGGATTCCGAATCGACGCGGTGGACTTCTTCACCCACGACCCGCAGCTGCGTTCCAACCCCGCCGCCCCGTGGCGCGCCGCGGAGCCGCCGCTGAAGCCCTTCGCGCTGCAACAGCATCTCTACGACATGATGCACCCCTCGGTGCACGGGGTGCTGGCCCGGCTGCGCGCCGTGGTCGACCGCTACCCCGGCCGCGTCCTGCTCGGCGAGCTGTCGAGCCAGCCCGGCGCCGGGCAGCGGATCGCCGCCTATTGCGGTCCGCAGGGGCTGGACGCCGCCTACAGCCTGTCGCTGGCCAAGCAGCCCTTCTCGGCCAAGGGCTTCGCCCAGGCTCTGGCGGGCGCGCCGCGGCCCGAGGTCATCGCCTGGAGCCTGTCCAACCACGACGTCGAGCGCGCGGCCAGCCGCTGGCGGCCGGCGGGCGCCGATCCCGGCCGCTTCAACGCGCTGCTGGCGGTCCTGTCCGCCGCCCTTCCCGGCACGCTCTGCCTCTACCAGGGCGAGGAGCTGGGCCTGCCCGACGCGGCGCTGGAGCACCACCAGCTCCGCGATCCCTTCGGGATCGCCTACTGGCCGGAGTTCCGCGGCCGCGACGGCAGCCGCACGCCCATGCCCTGGCGGGCCGGCGCCCCCAACGCCGGATTCTCCACGGCGGACGAGCCCTGGCTGCCGCTGGACGGGGCGCACCATGCGCTGGCCGTCGACCGGCAGGAGGCGGTGCCGGGAAGCACGCTGCGGATCTGGCGCGAGGCCCTGCGCCTGCGCCGCAGCCACGCCGCGCTGTCCGTCGGCGCGGTGGCGGCCGTGGAGGAAAAGGGGGCGGTCCTCGCCTTCGAGCGGACGGCGGATGGGGAAACCCTGCTGGCCGTCTTCAACCTGGCCGACGCGCCGGCGGAATACGCCCTGAAGCGCGGCCGCTCCCTCCTCCCGCTCGACCTGCCGCGGGCGCCCGGGGCGCCGGCGCCGGAGGTGGGGGCCGACGGGCGCACGCTGGTGCTGCCTGCGCTCTCCGCCTTCCTCGCCCGGCGCGCCGGCGCCGCGTGACTCCGGGCAGATCTGTCATGCGGATTTATGCGGTGAAAGACGCGAGGATCGCTGCTTTGGTACACGTTACAACGTTCCCTCGCATTGGGCGGTCCGGAATGGTCGTTCGCGGCGAATAGGGAAGGCTAAAGTCGATGGGAGAAGAATCGTGAAGAGACGTGCGTTCCTGACGTCGGCCGGCGCCGGTCTGGCGGTCGCCGGTGTCGCCGCCCCGGCCATCGCCCAGTCGCAGCCGCAAGTCCAGTGGCGTCTGGCCTCCAGTTTCCCCAGGAGTACGGACATCCTCCTCGGCGCCTCGGAGCTGGTCGCGCGCCGGGTGGCGGAGAGCACCGACGGCAAGTTCCAGATCCGCGTCCACCAGGCCGGCGAGATCGTGCCCGGCCTCCAGGTGCTCGACGCGGTGCAGAACGGCACCGTTCAGTGCGGCCACACCTGCGGCTATTATTACGTGGGCAAGGATCCGACCTTCGCCTTCGACACCGCGATCCCCTTCGGCCCGAACGCCCGCCAGATGAACGCCTGGATGCAGGCGGGCGGGCTTGAGCTGATGCGCGCCTTCATGAAGCAGCACAACGTCATCCAGTTCCCGGCCGGAAACACCGGGGCGCAGATGGGCGGCTGGTTCCGCAAGGAGATCAAGTCGGCCGCCGACTTCCAGGGCCTGAAGATCCGCATCGCCGGCATCACCGGCCAGATCATGGCCAAGATGGGCGCCACCCCGACCCAGATCGCCGGCAGCGACGTCTACCCGGCGCTGGAGAAGGGCACCATCGACGCCACCGAGTTCGTCGGCCCCTACGACGACGAGAAGCTGGGCTTCCAGCAGGTGGCCAAATACTACTACTACCCCGGCTGGTGGGAAGGCGGCCCGCAGGTCTCCCTCTACGTCAACCTGGAGGAGTGGGAGAAGCTGCCGAAGTCCTACCAGTCCATCCTGACCGCGGCCTGCGCCGAGGCCAACACCTACATGACGGCGCGCTATGACGCGGAGAACGCCAAGGCCCTGAAGCGGCTGGTCGCCAAGGGCACGCTCCTGCGCGGCTACCCGCGCGACCTGATGGAGGCTGCGCACAAGGTCGCCTTCGAACTCTACGACGACCTGGCCAAGACCAACCCCAACTTCAAGACCGTCTACGAGAGCTGGAAGCCGTTCCTGGACGAGACCCAGCTCTGGTTCCGGGTGGCGGAGCTGCCCTACGACAACTTCGTCACCTCGGCCAAGAAGTAATATCATATTCGGATGAGTTCCGGCCTGTGGCCGGAACTCATCCTGTGCCCTCATGGGCCGGGCGGCCCGCCGCCGCTGTCCCGGTGCCCCCCTTCCGCAAGGAAGGGGGGCTTTTTCGTCGGGCGGGCGGGAAAGCCGTCAAGCGCCTTCGCGATCACCCCACGTCCTGGCGGGGCATCAGATCGTACTGCCGCTTGGCGCCGGGCAGCGCCAGCATGCGGGCGTGCCACGCCTGCGCGTTGGGATGATCGGCGAGATCGAGCATCGCCTCGTCGGCCAGATCGACCCACGGAAAGGCGAAGATGTCCGCGATGGTGGGGCGGTCGCCCTCGATGAAGCGGCGCCCGGCCAGATGCCGGTCGAACTGGGCGAGGCCGCTGGCCGCCCCGGCGTCGAGCCAGGGCAGGGCGTTGGGGTCGCCGTTGTAGGTGCGCACGGCGCGGGCGCGCTGCAACGGCAGCAGCACGTCGGCCAGCCAGGACAGCCACTCCGCCAGCCGCAGCGTCTCCCGCTCGTCACGGCCGCCGAACTGGCCGGTCGTGGACGCGAGATAGGTCAGGATCACCCCGGATTCGGAGAGGCTCAGGTCGCCATGCACCAGCGTCGGCACGCGGCCGAACCGGTTGATGGCGAGATAGTCGGAACCCTTCTGCTCGCCGCTGCGCAGGTCCACGTGACGGTAGGCGAAGGGGACGCCGGCCAGGGCCAGGAACAGGACGACGCGGGCGGCGGGCTGGGAGTTGAAATGGCCATAGACGGTGTAGTCGGCGGTCATGGCGGAGGTCTTCCTCTTGACATGGCGCAGGGCGGGCGGACCCGCTTCCGCGCGATCGGCGTGAACCATGGCCGCTCGCCGCAGGGGACGCCAGAGGAAAAAATCATCCCGCCGCGTGCAGCGCCGGCAGGCCGAGCCGGTCCCAGGTGAGGCGCCCGGACGCCACGGCGTCGCGCAGTTCGTGATGGTCGGCAAGGAGGCGCAGCGCCCGCGGGTCATGGCTTCGGCACAGCACCAGCGCGGCGGCCTGCCGCTGCTCCGGTTCGGCGGCCGTCAGCAGGCGTTCCATCTCGTCGAGGACGGAGCCCGTGGCGTAACCGCCGACAGCCTGCCAGACGGCCGGATCCACCGGGTGCCCGGCGGCGGCGCGCTGCCGGGCGAAGTCGTGCAGCTCGTGGGCCAGCACGTGGTTGGCGCGGCGCTCCAGCCCTTCCACCGCGAGCAGGGGAACGCCCAGGAAGACGGCCTTCATGATCAGGCTGTTCCAGGCAGCCTCGTCGAACCGTTCGGCCGGGTAGGGGTTGCAGACCGCCAGCGCCTCGAACAGGGCGCGGTGGTCGGAACGGGTGGCGGCGACGGCCCAGGACAGGTGCCGGTCGGGGTAGGGCAGCAGCGGCAGGCTGCGGTAGAGCGCCGCCGACGGCCCCGTGCCGCCGCCCTTCAGGAGCGTCGTCAGCATGGCGGCATAGGCGTCGGGGTCGCTGTCGTCGTAGGCGAGGAGAAGGGTGGCCCGCGCCGCCACCTCGGCCGTCCAGTGCCGGGGGTGCCAGCCGGTGCGGGCCTTGGCCGCCTCCCTGTGGTCGTCGGGCCGCAGCACCAGCCGGGCCTGGCCGACCCGCTCCGGGGCCGCGGCGTAGGCGTCGAGGAAGACGCCGTCGGGGGCGCCGTCGTTCATCGCGTCGCGGACCCCGTCCAGCCAGTCGACCCCGGCCGGGGGCGACACCGCTTTCAGCCACTGGCGCAGGAGGAACAGGACGTGCGGCGTGTCGACCGGATGGTAGGGCTGGCGCATGGCGGTGGACCCTTTGGGGGACGGGCTCCGGGACAACCGGCGGCCGGGCTGAAGGTTCCGGAACGAGTCGCGTGCCGACCCCCCTGTTCCGCCTGTTGAGCGGCGGTGGGACGCCAGACAGGGAGTGTGGTCATGGATCGGAACGCCCTTGCCCGGACCGCCGGCGCGGCGCTGGCCCTGTTTGCGGCGGTGGCGGCCATGGCGGCGGTGCCGCTGCGCGCGGAGCCGCGCTACGCCATGGCCCTTTACGGCACGCCGAAATACGGCCCGGACTTCGCGCATTTCGATTACGTCAACCCGGACGCCCCGAAGGGCGGGCGGGTCACCCTCCAGGCCACCGGCTCCTTCGACACGCTCAACCCCTTCACGCTGAAGGGGGTGGCGGCGGCCGGCTCCACGCTGATCTACGACACGCTGATGGTGGGCTCGGCGGACGAGCCCTTCACCGAATACGGGCTGCTGGCCGAGACCATCGACGTGCCGGACGACCGTTCCTGGGTCGCCTTCGCCCTTCGCCCGGAGGCCCGCTGGCACGATGGCCGGCCGGTGACGGCCGCGGACGTGATCTTCACCTTCAACGTCCTGACCGAAAGCCATCCCTTCTACCGCAGCTACTACGGCGGCGTGGAGCGGGTGGAGGCCGACGGCGACCGGCGTGTCCGCTTCGTCCTCAAGCCCGGCGACAACCGCGAGCTGCCGATGATCCTGGGCCAGCTTCCCGTACTGCCCCGGCATTACTGGGAGGGGCGGGAGTTCCAGGCCACCACCCTCCAGCCGCCGCCGGGCAGCGGCCCCTACCGCATCGCCGGGGTCGATCCCGGCCGTTCCGTCACCTATGAGCGGGTGGCCGACTATTGGGGCCGCGGCCTGCCGGTGAACGTCGGGCGGCACAATTTCGGCTCCATCGTCTACGAGTATTACCGCGACGCCAGCGTGGCGCTCCAGGCATTCCGCAGCGGCCTCTACGATTTCCGCCAGGAGAACATGGCCAAGACCTGGGCGACCGGCTACGACTTTCCGGCGGTGCGCGAGGGCCGGGTGACGGTCGAGGAGATCCCGAACGAGGTGCCGGCCGGCATGCAGGGTTTCGTCTTCAACACCCGCCGCCCGATCTTCGCGGACCCCCGGGTGCGCTGGGCGATCGCGCACGCCTTCGATTTCCAGTGGACGAACCAGACCCTCCTTTACGACGCCTACAGGCGCACCGAGAGCTATTTCGAGAACTCGCCCCTGCAATCACGGGGCCGGGCGGAGGGCGCCGAACTGGCCTTGCTGGAGTCGCTGCGGGGGGCGGTGCCGGAGGAGGTGTTCGGCCCGGCCTACCGCGCGCCCGCCGCCATCGGCCCCAACGGGCTGCGCCGCAACCTGCTGGAGGCCAAGCGCCTGCTCGACGATGCCGGGCTGGAGGTGCGCGACGGCTGGCGCGTCGATCCCGCCACCGGCCGCCCCTTTGCCTTCGAGTTCCTTCTGGACGGCCCGACCTTCGAGCGCGTGACCCTGCCTTTCGTCGAGAACCTGAAGCGGCTCGGCATCCGTGCGGGGGTGCGGACGGTGGACAGCAGCCAGTACCAGAACCGCATCCGCGACTTCGACTTCGACATGGTGGTCCATGTCTGGGCGCAGTCGCTGTCGCCGGGAAACGAGCAGGCGAATTACTGGGGCTCCGCCGCCGCCGACCGGCCGGGCAGCGAGAATCTCGCGGGGATCCGAAGTGAGGCGGTGGACGCGCTGATCGCGCGGGTGGTCCGCGCCGGGACCGAGGGGGAGCTGAAGGCCGCCGTCGGGGCGCTCGACCGCGTGCTCCTGTGGAGCCACTACGCGGTGCCCCAATGGTACTCCGGGGTCTTCCGCGTCGCCTACTGGAACCGGCTGAAGCGGCCGGCGGTGCTGCCGCCCTTTTCCCTGGCCTTCGACGCCTGGTGGGTGGTCGCCACGCCCTCGGTGGCGGAGCAGCCGGCGCCGCGCTGAGGGAGGGGGGCAGGGGAATGCGGGCGGCCCGCCCCGCCCCGCCGCTATGCCCGCCGGACGATGGACAGGAAGCTCGACACCTCGTTCGCAAGCGACTGGGATTCGCCGAGCAGGGCCTGGGCGGCGGCGAGAAGCTCCTCGGCGCTGGCGCCGGTCTCGCTGGCCTGGCGCGACACGTTGTCGATGCTGGCGGAGACCGCTTGGGTCCCGGCCGACGCCTCCTGAACGTTGCGGGCGATCTCGCGGGTGGCCGCGCCCTGCTGGTCGACCGCCCCGGCGACGGTGCCGGTGATGTCGCTGATGCGGCGGATGGTGGCCACGATGGCGGAGATGGCGTCCACCGCCTTGTGGGTTTCGGCCTGGATGCCGGCGACCTGGTTCTGGATGTCCTCGGTGGCCTTGGCGGTCTGGTTGGCGAGGTTCTTGACCTCCTGGGCGACCACGGCGAAGCCCTTGCCGGCCTCGCCGGCGCGCGCCGCCTCGATGGTGGCGTTCAGCGCCAGCAGGTTGGTCTGGGCGGCGATGGAGTTGATCAGCTCCACCACCTCGCCGATCCGGTTGGCGGCCTCGGCGAGGCCCTGCACCGTGGTGTTGGTGGCCTGCGCTTCGCTCACCGCGCGGTCGGCCACCTGGGTCGCCTCGCCGACATGGCGGCTGATCTCGCCGATGGAGGCGGTCAGCTCCTCGGCGGCGGCGGCGACGGTCTCCACGTTGGCGGACGCCTGCATGGAGGAGGAGGAGACGCTCGTCACCGCGGCCTGGGTGTTCTCCGCGCTGCTCGACAGCCGCTCGGCGTTGCCGCGCATGCGCTGGGCGGAGCCGGTCACCGCCTGGACCACCACGTCGATCTTGCCGGCGAAGCCCTGCGTCGCCCGGTCGATCTCGGCACGGCGGCGGGCCTGCTCGGCCTCGGCCTCGCGCTGGCGGCGGGCCAGATCATCGGCGGCGGCGAGGCTGTCCTTGAAGCCGGCCACGGCACGGGCCATGTCGCCGATCTCGTCGCTGCGGCCGGTGTCCTCCACGGCGGCCGAGAAGTCCTTGCGGCCGAGCGCCGCCATGACGTCGGACAGCCGGTGCAGGGCGCCCATCTGCCCCTTCACGTAGAGGAAGGTCAGCACGCACAGGGCGGCGCCGATGGCCAGCGACACCGCGCCGATGCGCCAGCCGAGCTGGTCGACGATCGCGTAGAACTCGCCCGACGGCATGCCCACCGCCATGGCGCCGATCGCCTTGCCCGAGGCGTCCTTCAGGGCGACGTAGGAGACCAGATAGTCGACCCCGAGCACCGGGTATTCGCCGCGGAAGCTTTCGCCGCGCCCGATGACGCGCTGGTGGATGTCGGCCGGCATCCGGCTGCCGACGGCGCGCGTGCCGTCCGGGTTCACCAGGGTGGTGGCGACGCGGGTGTCGTCGCGGAACAGCGTGAAGGTGATGCCGAGCGCCGCCCTGACCCGGTCCACCGGGGCGTTGTTGCCCTCCAGCACGGTGTCGCCCACGGCGAGCTTCCCGTCGGCCAGCCGGTAGGGCTGGTTCCCCGGATTGATGATGTCCCGCGCCACCCGGGTGTTGATCTCCTGCCGCTCGATCTCCTGCGTCTTCAGGTCGTCCGCCACGAAATAAAGCGCCACGAAGACGATGGCGACGCAGCTCACGATGGTGCCGACGATGTTGAGCGCCACCAGCTTCTGATTGAAGGACAAGCGGTTGAAGATTCGGCCCATGACGGCTCCTGCCCGCTGCTGCTTGGGGATGCGGATCGTGCGCGGTGAAAGCATCTGATTCTTCAAGAGTATCAGAGCGCGTTGCCGCACCGCAACATTCCCCGCCGCGGCATTCCGCATCGCAGCATCGCCCGTGGCGGCGGAATGCCGTCCCCCCTTCGCGGGCCGGGGGTTACGGCGCCTCCGGCGCCGCGCCGTGCCGCGGCGCCGGCTCGACGCCGAGGCGGCGCAGCTCGCCGACGATCCGCTCCACCATGTCCGGGACGGTCGCCTCGACCTCCGGCGACAGCATGAGCCCGGTGCCGAGCGCCAGGGGCACGCAGCCGACCAGGGTCACCGTCCGCGGCGCCGCGTCCTGGAGGCGCAGCGCGGCCAGCAGGTCGCACAGGCCGAGCTGGTGCGGCGACAGCTTCCCCTTGAAGTAGGCCGGCACCTCCTCGCCGCGCAGCACCAGCGTGGTGGCCGGCGGCGCGCCGGTCTTCACCGCGTCGACGGCGATCAGGTGGTCGTGGCTGGCGATGAGATCGAGCATGTCCATGCCGCAGGTGCCGCCGTCGACGACGCTGACCCGGTCCGGCACGGTCCATTGCGCCTCGAACGCCTCCATGGCGCGCACGCCCACCCCCTCGTCCATCAGGAGGATGTTGCCGAGGCCGAGGACGAGGGTGGCGGAGGAGGGCAATGGCATGAAGCGGGAACTCCTGTGCGTGGCGGGGGCATGCCGTTTGGAAGGGGGGCGTCACCGTGGCCGGCGGCCCCCACCGCGTCCCTTCCCCACGGGAAGGGACGGGACGGTTCGAGCCGAAGGCGTTTGACGGGAAACCGTCAAACGCCTTCAATCTCAGAGCACCTTCACCTGGTAGTGCGACCGGCTCTCGGTGTCGGTCAGGTGCACGGCGCAGGCCAGGCAGGGGTCGAAGGAGTGCAGGGTGCGGATAATCTCCAGCGGCTGGTCGGGTTGCGCCACCGGATTGTCCAGCAGGGCCGCCTCGTAGGCCGAGATCTGGCCGGTCTCGTCGCGCGGACCGGCGTTCCAGGTGGTCGGCACCACCGCCTGGTAGTTCCGGATCTTGCCATTCTCGATGACCACCCAGTGCGACAGCATGCCGCGCGGCGCCTCGTGGAAGCCGAAGCCGCGGATCTCGCCCTTGGGGAACACCGGCTTGTTGAAGGTCGTGGTGTCGCCCTTGCCGATGTTCTCCATCAGCAGCGTCCACTGGTTCTTCAGCTCCTCGTGCAGCACCACGCAGCGCACGGCGCGGGCGGCGTGGCGGCCGATGGTGGAGTGCAGGGCATCCACCCCCACCGGGCTGCCGAGATGGCCGGACACCGTCTCCAGCACGGCGTGCACCCAGTAGCGCGTGCGCTCGTGGCCCGCCGCGTAGAGCCCCAGCACGTTGGCCAGGGGGCCGACCTGGGCGCGCTTGTCGTAGAAGGTCGGCGACTTGATCCAGGAGTATTTGCCGTCGTCCTGCCAGTCGGTGAACTGCGGGATGGTCTCGCCGTCGTAAGGGTGCAGGGGACCCTTGCCGCCCTGGTACCAGGCGTGCTTGACGCTCTCCTTGACGCCCTTTTCGAAATAGGGGTCGTTGAAGCCGGAAATCGGGGTGTAGCCCTTGGCGAGGTCGCCGTTCTCGATGAAGCCGGCGGGCAGGGCGAACACCGTGCCCTTGGTGTCCAGCGGCATGTCGGGGATGGACAGGTAGTTGACCACGCCCCGGCCGTACTGCGTCCAGTCGGCGTAGAAGGCGCCGATGGCGGCCACGTCGGGCAGATAGACGGCGGTGATGAAGTCCCCGACCTCGTCGATCAGCTGCTTGATGTACATCAGCTTTTCGAGCGTCAGGGTGGACTGGCTGTCCATGTTGATGGGGTTGGTGACGCCGCCCACCGCCATGTTCTGGATGTGCGGGGTCTTGGAGCCGAGGATCGCCACGACCTTGTTCATGCGCCGCTGGTAGTCCAGCGCCTGGAGGTAGTGCGCCGCCGCCATCAGGTTGGCTTCCGGCGACAGCTTCATTGCCGGATGGCCCCAGTAGCCCGAGCCGAAGATGCCGAGCTGGCCGGAGTTGATGAAGGACTGGAGCTTCTTCTGCGCGATGGTGAATTCCTGGACGGAATTCTTCGGCCAGCCGGAGATGGACTGGGCGAGCTTGGCGGTCGCCGCCGGGTCGGCCTTCAGCGCCGAGGTGATGTCGACGAAGTCCAGCGCCGACAGGTGGTAGAAATGGACGATGTGGTCGTGGACGGCGTGGGCGCCCTGGATCAGGTTGCGGATGTACTGGGCGTTCAGCGGCACTTCCAGCTTGAGGGCGTTCTCCACCGCGCGCACCGAGGTGATGGCGTGCACCGTGGTGCAGACGCCGCAGATGCGCTGGGCGAAGACCCAGGCGTCGCGCGGGTCCTTGCCCTGGAGGATCAGTTCGATGCCGCGCCACATCTGGCCCGACGCCCAGGCCTTGGTGACCTTGCCGCCGTCCACCTCGCAGTCGACCCGCAGATGGCCTTCGATGCGGGTGACCGGATCAACAACAACTCGCTGAGCCATAATTCAGAATCTCCTAAACTCAGCCGTGCTTGGCATCGACGGCGTGCAGGACGGGCAGCTTCTTCACGAAGAGGAGGTAGAGGGCGACCTCCAGCGCGAAGATGCCGACGGTGACGAGGATTTCCGGGACCGAGGGGAAGTAGCTCCAGGGGCCGACCGCCGGCGTCAAGCCGATGAGGTAGACGTTGAGGCGGTAGAGGATGCCGGCGGCCAGCAGCAGGCAGGCCGCGAGGAACAGGGCGCGCGGCCGCCGCCGGTTCTCCGGCGGGGCGAGCAGGACGGCGCCGCCCGCCATCAGCAGGGTCTCCGCCCAGAACCAGGCCGCCTGCGGGCCGCCGAAGACCTGCCCGAGCTGGCCGCGCAGGAGAAGGTCGGCCAGGCGCAGGGCCAGGAAGGCCACCGCCACCACCAGCATCAGCCGGGCCAGCTTGCGCAGCACCGGGGTTTCCATGGGCCGCCGGAAGTTCAGCGAGGCCATCACCGATTCCCAGGCCACGATGGCGAAGCCCATCAGCACGGCGGTCAGCAGGAAGAAGACCGGCAGGAGCTGGGTCTGCCACAGCGGCGACAGCTTGTGCCCGAGGATGACCATCATGGTGCCGAGCGAGGATTGGTGCATGGTCGGCAGCAGCACGCCGAGCGCGATGAACACCCACAGGACCTTGTTCAGCCGGCGGCGCAGCCCCTCGATCCCGAAGCGCTCCAGGAAGGCCGGGGAGAATTCCACGATGAGGACGACGGTGTAGGTCGCCACGCACAGGCCGACCTCCAGCATCACCGAGTTCGGCTGCGCGTACCACGGCAGCATCATGTGGTAGAAGTTCCAGTAGCGGCCGAGATCGACCATCACGGCGAGGCCGGCGAGGCCGTAGCCGAACAGGCTGGCCAGCACCGCCGGGCGGACCATCGGGTGGTACTCGCCCCGGTTCAGGATGTAGCAGATCAGCGCCATGACGTAGCCGGCGCAGCCGAAGGCCGAGCCGATGACGACGTCGACCGCCACCCAGATGCCCCACGGATAGCCGTCGGACAGGTTCGACACCGCGCCGATGCCGTACAGGTAGCGCTGCACCAGGATCCAGCCGGCCAGCGCCACCAGCGCGGCGCAGACGAGGAAGGGCAGGGTGAGCACCCGGCCGCCCACGGGCTGGTGGGCCGGGTGGGCGGGGGCGTGTTGCGCGTGCACAGACATGGGGCGCCTCACTCGTCCGTGTGGTCTTTGGTGTGGCGGTGCGCCAGGTAGGCGAGCCCGGCGAACACCACCGCCGGCCCGACCATGCCGGCGTAGAGCGTGTGCTGGATGCCCTCCGACAGGGTCGGATAGCCGGTGTCGGGCACGTTGGTCGGCAGGTTCAGCTTGTCGAAGGGCACCGCCGACACGGCCAGGCACTGGGTGCCGCCCAGCTCCGTCTCGCCGTAGACATGGGGCTGGTAGGCGACCCGGACGGTGGCCTCGTGGCCGGAGCGCGCGCCCCCCACCGCGCCGGCGATGTCGCCGCGCGGGTAGTGGGTCCGCTCGCCCGGCTTCAGCGCCAGGCGGCGGCGGGCTTCCGCGCGCAGCTCCCGGGTCGGGCCGAACAGCGTGGCGCCGGTCGGGCACACGTCGGCGCAGCCCGGCAGCTCCTTCTCGGCCAGCCGCTGCTTGCAGAGCTGGCACTTCTTGATCTCGCCGAAGGCGTCGTTGTAGTCGTATTTCGGCACGCCGAAGGGGCAGGACAGCACGCAGTAGCGGCAGCCGATGCAGGCGTCCGGGTCATGGCTGACGATGCCGCTGGCCGGGTCCTTGGTCATCGCCGACACCGGGCAGACCGACACGCAGGACGGATCCGCGCAGTGCAGGCACTGGCGCTTGACGAAGGCGAATCCGTTCTCCGCCGCGTCCTTGGTCTCGCCCGTGCCGTGGCTGTAGACCTTGATGACGTTCAGCGTCTTCGCCGACAGCTCGACCGGGCTGTCCCAGGTCGGGTTGCCGGGGGCACCGTTCCAGGCCCGCTGCTCCGGCCCCACGTCGGGCGGCATGTGGTTGACCTCCTTGCAGGCGGTCACGCAGGCCTTGCAGCCGATGCACAGCGTGCTGTCGTA
>JAEZHQ010000174.1 GCA_023416455.1 Pseudomonadota bacterium
GCCGGGATCGGCCACCCAATGGGCGCTGTAGGTTGGGACCGGCAGGTAACCGCGCTGGATCTTGTGCTCGCCCTGGGCGCCGGCCTCCACCCGCGCCAGCCCCCGCGCGATGGCGAAGTCCAGCGCCCGGTAGTAGCAGGCTTCGAAATGAAGGAAGCGGTAGCGGCCGTCGGACCCCCAGTTGCGCCCGTAGAGCGTGTCCGAACCGATCAGGTTGAGGGCACCCGCCACCCAGTCCCCGTCGTCCTCGCACATAACCAGCGCGACCCGGTCGGCCATGGTTGCGCCCAGCCGCGCGAAGAAATCCCGGTTCAGGTAGCCGCCGCCCCACTTGCGGTCGGCCGTCTCCAGGTAGAAGCGGTGGAAGGCGTCCCAATGCTCCGCCTTGAGGTCGGGGCCGGTCAGCGTGTGCAGGCGCACCCCGCTCTCCGCCACCTCCCGCCGCTCTTTCCGGATGGCCTTGCGCTTGCGCGCGTTCAGGGCGCCGAGGAAGTCGTCGAAGCTGGCGTAGCCGCGGTTCGCCCAATGGTACTGCAAGCCGGTGCGCTGGAGCCAGCCGGCCCGCCCCAGCCGCGCCCACTCGGCCTCGGTCGGGAAGGTCACATGGACGGAGGAGGCGCCGAACCGCCGCGCCGCCTCCTCCATGGCCTGGATCAGCGCCGCCTGCACCGCCTCCCCGGCATCCGGCCGGACCAGAAGGCGCGGACCCGGCACCGGGGTGAAGGGCACCGCGACCTGAAGCTTGGGGTAATAGCACCCGCCGGCCCGCTCGTAGGCGTGGGCCCAGGCATGGTCGAAGACGTATTCGCCGTAGGAATGACTCTTCAGGTACATGGGCGCCGCCCCCGCCAGCCGTCCCGTTGCGTCGAAGGCGGCGAGGTGGGCGGGCTGCCAGCCGGTGCGCCGGGACACCGAGCCCGACTCCTCCAGCGCCAGCAGGAAGGCGTGGTGCAGGAACGGGTTGTCCGGCCCGGCGCAGGCGTCCCATTGCTCCGGATCCGCCTGGCCGATGGCGGTCAGGATCTTGACGGTGGTGGCGTCGCTGCCGTCGGGCATGCTCCCTCCTTCGTGGATGCGCCGAGGGAGGTGGGCTCCGGGCCGGGCCGCGGCAAGGTGCCCACCCGGCCGGTCAGGCCAGTTCCAGGACCGCGTCCACCTCGACCGCGACGTTGCCCGGAAGCGACGGCGCCCCGACCGCGGCGCGGGCGTGCTTCCCGGCGTCGCCGAACACCGCCGTCATCAGCTCCGAGGCGCCGTTGATGACCAGAGGGTGGTCGTGGAAGTCGGGGCCGGCGTTGACGAAGCCGCCCAGCCGCAGCACGCGCACCACCCGGTCCAGGTCGCCGCCGCAGGCCGCCTTGGCCTGGGCGATGATGTTGAGGCCGCACAGCCGCGCCGCCTCCTTGCCCTGTTCGAGGGTGAAGTCCTGGCCGACCTTGCCGATGAAACGGCGCTCGCCGTTCCACAGGGTGACCTGGCCCGAGATGTAGAGCGTGCTGCCCGACCGCGTGTAGGGCACATAGGCCCCGACGGGGGCCGCCACCTGCGGCAGTTCGATCCCCAGCTCCGCCAAGCGCGCCTCGATGCGTCCGGCCATGTCTCGTCTCTCCTGCGTTCTTGATGTCCGAGCCCCGACGATAGCCCTCCGCGCCGGCGCAACCAAGCCCCCGGCCCCGCCGGGCTGGGAAGATTCGTCCGGCGAATCAATCGGGCGGTCCATCCTTGCCCGGCAATCTTTTCCAAGGAACTCCCGCGCCGTCCGCCCGAGACCACGCTCCACGGGCGCCGACGTCGCCACCAATATCCTTTAATATCAATAGGTTGGTTGATTCCCTGGGAGTTGGCACGGGGCTTGAAAGAGGAGGCGTGCAAAAGCAAGTTGCCTCGCTTCGGTTTCAAGCACCAGCCGCGGGGCTAGCCTCAGAAGGAGACTTGGAGCCATGGCCATCAACGACGTCGCCCTCACCGGCGCAATGCGCGCGAACCTTCTGCAACTGCAGAGCACCGAGCAGAAGATCTCGTCGAAGCAGAACATCCTGGCGACCGGGAACAAGATCAACTCGGCCCTCGACGGCCCGACCTCGTTCTTCGCAGCCAAGGGTTTGAACCAGCGCGCCGGCGACCTGTCGTCGCTGAAGGATGCGATGGGCCAGTCGATCAGCACGATCAAGGCGGCCGACAAGGGCCTGACCGCGATCGAGAGCATGATCGAGCAGGCCCGCGGCCTGACCACCGCCGCCTATTCCGCCCTCGGCACCGACGCCGGTTCGGTGGCCACCCGCAAGGCGCTCGCCGAGCAGTTCAACGCACTGAAGAACCAGATCGACAAGCTGGCGACCGACAGCGGCTATCAGGGCAAGAACCTGCTGGTGGGCAACGGCCTGCGCATGGACTCCACCGCCGGCTCCCGCGAGGCGGTCAACACCATCCAGGGCATCGAGAACGCCCGCGTCACCAACGTGGTGTCGCCCGACACCTACACCGTCCGCGTCAAGGGCGACGGCTCCATCGAGGGCGACGCCGGCGACATCAACGACGCGGAGATGGCGCACGGCCTGACCGGCCTGAAGCTGTCCGGCACCATGTCGAGCAACCTCGGCAGCTTCGCCGACGTGCAGATCGAGGTGCGCGGCGCCAAGGGCCGCGAGCGCTCCTTCATCGTCTCCGACGGCAACGAGTCGCGCACCATCACCTACTTCGACAACAGCCAGAGCCTGCAGGCCAACACCACGCGGGCGGCGACCTCGGGCGTGGCGGAGGTGACCAAGGTCGCGGTCGGCGGCACCATCGAGGCGGGCGACACCTTCTCCATCACGGTGGAAGGCCAGACCTTCTCCTATTCGGCCA
>JAEZHQ010000180.1 GCA_023416455.1 Pseudomonadota bacterium
GGCCGCCTCGCGGCGGATGATGTCCACCGAAGGCACCGACAGCAACACCTGGTCCGATACCATCCGGCTGAGATGCGTCGCGGCCCGGCCGACGCCCATGTTGACCAGCTCGGTCAGCGCGTCGCGCTCCAGATCCGTTATATCCACCATGCACCGGCGCTCCCAGTCCCCGTGGTCGCGCCGCCCACTCGACGCCCTTTGGAATGTGCGACAGGAATGCGACAAAAATCTCTCCCGTCAATGGCATATATCGAATATATGGGTGCTTTAGGCGATTTAGCATGCCGGCCCCAGGATTCTGGATCCGCGCGGCTTTTTTCTGCCGATACGGCCGCGACTTCGCTTTTCGCCGGCCCTCCACCTCTGCGGCACCTTCCCTGCGGCACTTTGCAGCCGGCGCCCCGGCGGTGTGCGGTCACGCCGCCAGACGGCGGACCAGATCCCTTATGAAGCGCTCGCAGGCGGCGACCTGGGCGATTTCGATGAACTCGTTGGGCTGGTGCGCCTGGTCGATGGAGCCGGGCCCGCACATGACGGTGGACAGCCCGGCCTCCTGGAACTGCCCGGCCTCCGCCCCATAGGAGACCACGCCGGTGTCGTTCCGCCCGGTCAGCGCATGGCAGAGCTGCGCCGCCGCCCCGCCCGCCTCGGGGGCGAGGCCGGGGGCGCCGGCGAGAAGCTCCGTTCGGATGTCGCAGGCCGGGGCGACCCGGCGCATCTCCGCGCGCAGGCGCGCGCACTCCGCCTCGAAGCGGTCGCGCAAGACGGTCCAGTCGTCGCCGGGGACGGGGCGGACGTCCCACACGAACTCGCAGTGGCGCGCCGTGATGTTGGTCGCCGTGCCGCCCCGGACGGTCCCGACATGCATGGTGGTGTAGGGCGGATCGAAAGGGCAGGCGGGGTCGGCCGCGGCGGCGTTCTCCGCCCCCATGGCGGCGATGGTCTGGATCAGCCGCGCCGCCGTCATCACCGCGCTGACCCCGCGGTTGATCTGGGAGGAATGCACCTCGTGCCCGGTGACCACCGTGCGCAGCACGTAGCAGCCCTTGTGCGCCAGCACGACGCGCATGGAGGTCGGCTCGCCGACGATGACGGCGCCCGGCCGGGGCAGCTCGGCCAGGATGCGTTCGATCATGAAGGGAGCGCCGATGCAGCCCACCTCCTCGTCGTAGGACAGGGCGAGGTGCAGCGGGCGCTTCAGCCCGGCGGCCAGCATCTCCGGCAGCAGCGCCAGCGCCACCGCCGGGAAGCTCTTCATGTCGGCGGTGCCGCGCCCGTAGAGGCGGCCGTCGCGCTCCACCACGGTGAAGGGGTCGGTGTCCCAGGGCTGGCCATCCACCGGCACCACGTCGGTGTGGGCGGACAGCACGACGCCCCCCTCCACCATCGGGCCGATGGTGGCGAACAGGTTGGCCTTGCTGCCGTCCGGGCTGGGGACGAGGCGGCTTTCGATGCCGAAGCCCGCAAGGTGGTCCCGGACCCAGTCGATCAACGCCAGGTTGGAGCGGCGCGACACCGTGTCGAACCCGACGAGGCGGGCGATCATCTCCCGTGAAGTCTCTTCCACCCTGTGCGTCCCTGTCCGTGCCCGATCCGCGGCCGCCCCTCCCGGCGGTCGCGGCCGGCCGCCTCGGGACGGCCAACAATGGCCCCCGCGGGCGGGCGATGTCAAACCGGGCATTCGGACCGGCGGGATCGCGCCCTCTCGAACGTGGTGATGCGCCGGATTTCCAACCGCGCGCGACGGGCAGGGGAAGGGGCTGGCGCCGTCCGGTTGGCGTGCGCGCGACCGCCGTGCTTTTGTCGCGGCGGCGAGGCGGTTACCATGCCGGTCCCCGGGAACCACCCATCAGGACCGCGCGCGTGCCCCACGAAATCACACTCATATCGACCGTTTCAATCGCCTTCGTCCTCGCCTTCACCTTCGGCTTTCTCGCGGACCGGCTGCGGCTGCCGCCCCTGGTCGGCTACCTCCTCGCCGGGATCTTCGTCGGCCCCTTCACGCCGGGATTCGTCGCCGACGGCGCGCTCGCCGCGCAGCTCGCCGAGATGGGGGTGATCCTGCTGATGTTCGGCGTGGGGTTGCATTTTTCCGCCTCGGATCTGCTGGCGGTGCGGGGGGTCGCCATCCCCGGCGCGGTCGGCCAGATCCTGCTGGCGACGCTGATGGGGGTGGGGCTGGCGGTTCTATGGGGGTGGAGCATCGGCGCCGGGGTGGTCCTCGGGCTCTGCCTGTCGGTGGCGAGCACGGTGGTCCTCCTGAAGGCGCTGGAGGAACGCAACCTGATCGACACGGCCGACGGGCGGGTGGCCGTGGGCTGGCTGATCGTCGAGGATCTGGCCATGGTCCTGGCGCTGGTCCTCCTGCCCGCCTTCGCCGAGGCGCTGGGCGGCCACGCCATCGGCGCCGCCCACGGGCACGGTGCGGCGGCCGGGGACGAGCCGGTGCTGCTGACGGTGGCGATCACGCTCGGCAAGGTTGCGGCCTTCGCGGCCCTGACCATCCTGCTCGGCCCCAGGGTGGTGCCCTGGCTTCTCGCCAAGGTCGCCCGCACCGGCTCGCGCGAGCTGTTCACGCTGTCGGTGCTCGCGGTGGCGCTCGGCATCGCCTACGGTTCGGCCGAGCTGTTCGGCGTGTCCTTCGCGCTCGGTGCCTTCTTCGCCGGCGTGGTGCTCAGCGAATCCCACTTCAGCCACAAGGCGGCGGCGGATTCCCTGCCGTTGCAGGACGCCTTCTCCGTCCTCTTCTTCGTGTCGGTGGGCATGCTGTTCGATCCCTCGACGCTGCTGCGCGAGCCCATGGCCGTGCTCGGCGTGCTGGCGGTGATCGTCGTCGGCAAGTCGGTGATCGCCTTCGCCGTCGTGGTCCTGCTGCGCTATCCGGCGGCCACCGCCCTGATGGTCTCGGCCAGCCTGGCGCAGATCGGCGAGTTCTCCTTCATCCTCGTCGGGCTTGGCCTGGCGCTCGGCCTGCTGCCGCCCGAGGGGCGCGACCTCGTGGTTGCCGGGGCGCTGCTGTCGATCACGCTCAACCCCCTCGTCTTCGCCGCCGTCGACCGGCTGCGCCGGCGGCTGGACGCCCTGCGGCCGGCCGGGGCCACCCCCTACGGCCAGGCCAACCACGAGGCCCTGGAGCGCAACCTCGCCGCGGTGAAGCGGCGCGGCGAGGAGCGCGAGCGGGCGCGCGGCCTCCAGATCCGGGCGCTGGCCGACACCTTCCCCATGCTGTCGCGGCTGGACCGCCACGACCAGGAGCGGCTGCTGCTGCTGTTCCGGCCCAAGACGGCGGCGCCCGGCGAGCGGGTGATCCGCCGCGGCGACCGCGCCGACGGCATGTACTTCATCTCGTCCGGGTCGGTCGAGGTGCTCGCCGCCGGCCGTGCCATCCGGCTGGACGCGGGCGCCTTCTTCGGCGAGATGGCCCTGCTGAGCGGCACCCGCCGCAACGCCGACGTGGTCGCCGTCGACTACTGCCGCTTCCTCGTCCTGGAGCGCCGCGACTTCAACCAGTTCATGGCCCGCCACCCCGACCTGCGCGCCGCCGTCCACGCCATGGCCGACCGCCGGCGGGCCATGAACCTCCAGCTTTCCCAGGAGGGGACGACGGGCAACGCCTGATGCGGGCGGCGCGGCGGGAAAGGGCAGGCGTGCGGGGGACGGGAAGAAGCCCGCGGCCGGCGCGGGAAGGGGGAAGCCGGCCGCGGGTGCGGCGGTCAGGCCGCCGACCAGATCCGTTCGGTGAGCACCGTGCGCACCAGGGTCAGCACGCTGTCGGCGCTCTCCCGCCCGTCCAGGGTCGCGGCCAGCGCCTCGATCTGCGGGCCGGGAAGGATGGCGCGCAGACGGCGCACCGTGTCGCAGAGGTGGCGGCGGGTGTGCCGGGCCTGCTGGCCGCAGGCGGAGAGGGTCTGGAACGCCTGGCGGCGCAGGACGGCGTCGCGCCCGACGCTGGCCGCCGAGGCCCGGTCGGCGGCGGTGGCCAGTTCGTTGGCGGCGTGCAGGTAACGGGTGATGGCTTCGGTCAGGAGCCGGTTGGCGTGAAGGACGGGATCAAGGGACATGCGTTGAGCTCTTGCCTTCCGTGACGGTCGCGGAGCGTGGCGGCACGCTCCGCAAGCCTTTCGCGGACAAGCTAGATTCGAGGATTGCCGGGCTACAAGCCGGCGAAGTGTTCTATGCATGGGACAGCCGTTGGGGGCGGTCCCGCGCCGGCAGGCCGAAGGCCCCTTCCTATGCCGGCAGGCCGAAGGCCGCGTCCTATGCCGGCAGGCCGAAGGCCGCGTCCTATGAATGAACTGCAGGGCCGGATGAACCGGGAACTCGGCGGCGCTGACGTCGTTCCTTCCTCGGCCAAACCCGAATTGGAGACTGACCTATGCAAGGCGATCGCGAAGACCGCATCCGCCGTCGCGCCCATCAGATCTGGGAGCGCGAGGGGCGACCCGAGGGACAGCACGGCGCGCATTGGGCGCGGGCATCCGCCGAGGTCGATGCCGAGACGGAGGCTGCGGAACGGGACGCGACCACCGCCGACACGGGCGGCGTTGTGAAGGCGGTGGTGCGCCGCACGAAGAAGGCCGCCGCCCAGGCCATCGGCGCCGGCCTCAACGTGGTGGTCGACGTGGTCGAGGACGCGCTGGCGGCAAAGACGCCGCGCGGGCGCAAGGCCAAGACCGCGGAGCCGGCCAAGCCGGCGGAACCGAAGGCGGCGCGGGGCAAGGCCGCCAAGACCGGCGGCCGGGAGGCCGCGGCCAAGAAGGGCGGCGCGCGGAGCCGGCGCAAGTCCGGCGGCGAGGGCTCGGAGATGCTTCACTGAGGCGCCGCGCCATGCGGACGGTGCCCCCGGCGCCGTCCGCATGGCCCGCCCGGTCAGACGCAGGGCCGGATGTAGGGGCGGTTGACCTCCCACAGCTCGTCCAGGATCCTCACCGCCGCGTCCGTCGAGGTCACCACCGGGTCGATCAGAAGGGCCTGCAAGGCCAGCTCCTTGGACGCGTGCACGGCGGCCTCCACGGCAAGCTGCTGGACGCCGGCCTGCACCGTCAGCAGCTTGGCGACCGGGTCGGGCAGGGGGCCGAGCGAGACCGGATGGACGCCGGTCGCGTCGGCCAGCAGCGGCACCTCCACCGCCAGATCCGGGGCCAGGTTGGGAATGGCGCCGCGGTTGAGGACGATGCCCGACTCGATGAAGCTTTTGCGGTTGTGCAGGACGCCGGTGATCACCTGCACCACCCGTTCGCCCCAGGAGGGCCGGGTCCAGTCCTCCGGGACCGGCGCGGTGCCGGCGACCACGCCGTCGATGAGGGCGTTCAGGATGCCGCGCCCGCGCTCGTCCTCCGCGAAGTCGAAGCCGTGCTCGCCCCCCTCCCAGCCGTAGGGGAGGTATTCGCCCATATGGTCGTCGCTGCACGTCGGCCACAGGCCGAAGGCGCGGAACAGGCGCCGCGCCAGCGGCGTGAAGTCGGGATCGTGGGTGGCCTCCCGTTCCCGCAGCCGCGGGTAGAGGTCGCGCCCGGTCGCCGCCTCGCGGATGTGCATCAGCCACTGGAAATGGTTCAGCCCGGCGCCCCAGACCTCCACCTCCGCCTCCTCCATGGCCAGGATGCGGCTGACGAACCAGCGGGCGAGGAAGATGCCGTGGCACAGGCCGAGGGCCTTGACCCGGCTGTACTTGCCGAGCCCCAGAACGACGCGGCTTTCCGGGTTGGACAGGTTGATGAACAGCGCGTCGGGGCACAGCTCCTCGACGTCGCGGGCGAAGTCGAAGATCAGCGGCAGCGTGCGCAGCGTGAAGAACAGGCCGCCGGGTCCGCCGTTCTCGCCCAGCGTGTGCCGGACGCCGTGCTTCTTCGGCACCTCGAAATCCAGCTTCCACAGGCGGTTGCGGTCGATGGCGACGGCGTTGACGACGAATTCGGCGCCGCGCAGCGCGGCGCGGCGGTCGGTCGTCTGCTCGATGGTCAGGCCGGCGCCGCCGCGGGCGTTCAGGACCCGGGCCAGGGCGGCCATGCGCTCCAGCGCGGCCGGGTTGGTGTCCACCAGGGTCAGCGTGCTGCCCGCCAGATCCGTGGTGGTGAACAGGTCGCGGTACAGGCTCAGCCCGAAGGCCGCGCTGCCGGCACCGAGAAAGACGATCCGGGTGCTTTTCTGGACGGAGGTCGGCATGGGAACACCTCCTTCGGGCGGGCGGAACGGCCCCACCCCGGGGCTGCCGGCTGCCACCAAGTAAACATACACTTGTTACCCCGAAAAGACTATAACCATCGATAGGGACAAACCGCCAAATCGTCTTCGCGCGTGCAGCAAGTCACGCGCGTCTCTTATCCTTGAGGAAGGTCCGTCATGGCACCCTTCACCTTTCCCCAGGGCTTCCTGTGGGGAGCCTCAACCGCCGCCTACCAGATCGAGGGCGCCGTCGGCGAGGACGGCCGGGGCCCTTGCGTGTGGGACCGCTTCACCGCCGAGGGCCGCATCCAGGACGGCAGCAGCGCCGCCGTCGCCTGCGACCACTACCACCGCTGGCCGGAAGACGTGGCCCTGCTGGCCGGGGCGGGCTTCAACGCCTACCGCTTCTCCATCGCCTGGCCGCGCGTCCTGCCGACCGGCAGCGGGGCGGTGAACCAGGCCGGCCTGGACTTCTACGACCGGCTGGTTGACGGGCTGCTGGCGGCCGGGATCCGGCCCATGGCCTGCCTCTACCATTGGGACCTGCCGCAGCCCCTGGAGGACCGGGGCGGCTGGCAGGGGCGGGCCATCGTCGGCCCCTTCGCCGAATACGCACGCCTGGTCGCCGCCCGGCTGGCCGACCGGGTGAAGGACTGGATGATGCTGAACGAGCCGAACGTGGTCGCCATCCACGGCTACGGCACCGGCGAGCACGCCCCCGGCCACCGGCTGGGCGAGACCGGCATGCTGCGCGCCCTGCATCACCAGAATCTCGCACAAGGGGCGGCGCTGCGCGCCATCGCGGCGGAGCATTCCGGCCTGACGCTGGGCACCGTGCTCAACCTCCAGCCCTGCCGGGCGGAGGGCGACCGGCCCGAGGACATCGCCGCCGCCGCGCGCTGGGACGCCGTGTGGAACCGCGTGCCGCTGGACGGCGTGATGCGCGGGCGCATCCCCGACCTTCTGGCCGAAGCCATGGCGGGGATCGTCCAGCCCGGCGACGAGGAGGCGATCCGCTATCCCATCGATCTGCTGGGCATCAACTACTACTCGCGCATGACCATGAAGCACGAGGCGGGGCACCCCTTCGACGTCTGGTGGGGGGACGCCCACTGCGACCGCTGGACCGCCATGGCCTGGCCGGTGCAGCCCGACGGGCTCTACGACCTGCTGGCGGAACTGAAGCGCGACTACGGCAACCCGGCGGTCTTCATCGCCGAGAACGGCGCGGCCTACGACGACACGGTCGATCCCGACGGGGAGGTGCGCGACACGGAGCGGGTGGCCTTCCTGCGCGACCATCTGGCCGCGGTCGCCCGCGCCCTCCAGGATGGCTGCAACGTCAAGGGCTACCTGTGCTGGAGCCTGCTCGACAACTTCGAATGGGCCTTCGGCCTGTCCAAGCGCTTCGGCATCGTGAGGGTCGATTACGACACGCTGGCCCGCAAGCCCAAGGACAGCTACCGCTTCCTGAGCGCGGTCGCCCGGTCCGGGCGCCTCTGAACGGAGGCTCCCCCGCCGCCGGGCCGGCGGCGGGGGAGGCCCGCGCTCAGCGCCGATCCCAGCCCAGCCGGTGGATCAGCTCGCCGACGATCCCGCGGCGGAAGAGGAGGACGCAGACGACGAAGATGGCGCCGATGACGACGGGGACGGGCAGGCCGGTGCCGGCGAGGTAGCTTTCCAGCGTGACCACCAGCCCGGCCCCGACCACCGGGCCGAACA
>JAEZHQ010000188.1 GCA_023416455.1 Pseudomonadota bacterium
GCGCAGGACCGCCGCCTCCTCCGCCTTGCCCAGGCTGGCCGACACCCCCGAGGCGGAGCCGGTGCGCAGCACCGCGGCGTGGCGGCCGGCCCGCGGGCCGCCGTCGATCTCCAGCGTCACCGCGAGGTTCAGGGAGATGGCGCCGCCGCTGAGGCGGCCCTCGTCCACCACCGTCACCGCCCGCGCCCCGGCCTCGGCCGCCAGCCAGGATTCCAGGGCGGCCCTTCGCGCGGCGTCGAGAAGGCCGGGGCCGCTCACGACCAGCTCCAGAAGCCGTCGCCCTCGGCCAGGTAGCTGCGGCTGAGGACCATCTTGTGGACCTCCGACGCGCCGTCCACCAGCTTGGCCTGGCGGGCGTAGCGGTAGATCCACTCCAGCACCGTGTCCTTGGAATAGCCGCGCGCGCCGCACAGCTGCACCGCCGTGTCCACCGCCTTGAACAGCGTGTCGGCGACCTGCACCTTGGCCATCGACACCTCCTTGCGGGCATAGCCGCCGCGGTCCAGCTCGTGCGCCGCCTTCATGGTCAGCAGCCGGCCGATCTCGATCTGCATCGCCGCCTCGCCCAGCAGCCACTGCACGCCCTCATGCTCGGCCAGCGTCATGCCGAAGCTCTCGCGCTCCCTCACATAGGCGGCGGCGATCTCCAGGCTGCGCTTGGCGAGGCCGGTCCAGCGCATGCAGTGGGTCAGGCGCGCCGGCCCCAGCCGGATCTGCGTCACCTTGAGCCCGTCGCCGACCTTCATGAGGACGTTCCCGTCGGGAATCTCCAGCCCGTCGAAGACCAGCTCGCAGTGGCCGCCATGCTCCTCCGGCCCCATGATCGGGATGCGCCGCTCGACCCGCCAGCCCGGCTGGTCGCGGTCGAACAGGAAGGCGGTCAGCCCCTTGCGCGGGTCGTCGGAGGTGCGCGCCATCAGGATGAAATGCTGGGCGGCGTCGGCCCCGGTGATGAACCACTTGCGGCCGGTGACCACCCAGCGGTCGCCCTTGCGCTCGGCCCGGGTCCTCATCATCGTGGGGTCGGAGCCGCCGCCGGGGTGCGGCTCGGTCATGGCGAAGGCGCTGCGCACCGTGCCGTCGATGATCGGTTGCAGCCAGCGCTCCTTCTGCGCCTCGGTCCCGACCATGTTCAGGACGCGCATGTTGCCGTCGTCGGGGGCGGCGCCGTTGAAGCAGACCGGCCCGAAGATGGAGCGGTTCATCTCCTCGTAGCAGGCCGCCACCCCCACCATGGGCAGCCCCTGGCCGCCGCGCTCCTTCGGCATCTGCAAGGCCCACAGGCCGGCGTCCTTCGCCTTGGCGCGCAGCGCGGCGAGCGGCGCCTCCGCGATGTTCTCGTGCTCGTCCCAGTTGGCGCGGTCGGCCTCCACCGGCAGGATCTCGGTCTCGACGAAGGCACGGACGCGGCGGCGGTAGTCTTCCAGGTCCGGCGGCAGGGTGAAGTCCATGATGGCAGCTCCGTGTCAGAGAGAGGAGACCATGTGCCCGCCGTCCACCGCGAGCACCGACCCGGTCATGAAGGAACCGGCGTCCGAGCACAGCAGCAGGAGCGGCCCGTCCAGCTCGTGGAGCTGGCCAAGCCGGCGCTGCGGGATGCGCTTGATCAGCGCCTTGCCGGCGTCGGTCGCGAAGAAGTCCCGGTTCAGGTCGGTTTCCAGGTAGCCCGGGCACAGCGCGTTGACGCGGATGCCGTGGCGGGCCAGTTCCAGCGCCATCGCCCGGGTCAGCTGCACCAGCCCGCCCTTGGAGGCGATGTAGGAGGAGACCTGCCCGGCCACCCGCAGGCCGAGGATGGAGGCGATGTTGACGATGGCGCCGCCGGTGCCGGCGTCGCGCATCCGCCGGGCAACCGCGCGGGCCACCCGCGCGCAGCCGGTCAGGTTGGTGTCGAGGACGCGCTCCCACTCCTCCTCGCCCATGTCGAGGAAGGGGCGGTGGGCGGTGACGCCGGCGTTGTTGACCAGGATGCCGATGCCGCCCAGCGCGGCCTCGGCCTCGGCCACGGCGCGCTCGACGGAAGCGGGGTCGGTGACGTCCATGGCCACGGCGACGGCGCTGCCGCCGGCGGCCTCGATGGCGGCGCGCGTCTCCTCCAGCGCGTCGGTGCGGCGGGCGGCCAGCGCCACGCGGGCGCCGGCCCCGGCCAGCACCACGGCGAAATGGCGGCCCAGGCCGCTGGACGCCCCGGTGACGAGCGCGGTCCGTCCGCTCAGGTTCATGGTGGCGCTCATGGCTTCTCCCTCGATTCCTTCGGCTTCCTTGGCGAATCCGCTCGTCCGCTCTGGAAAAACGAGCGAACGCTCGATAGATATGCTTGATAGATATACGAGGGCGGCTTCGCGCGCAACGACGATTCGTGCTACGGACCGCCCGATGGAGGGCGCATGGGCGGATTACGGGAATTCCAGTCGCGGTTCGACCTGTCGATGGAGGCGCTGTGCGCCCGCATCCTGGAGCGCCACGCCGCCACCATCCGGGTGAAGAAGCCGGCGGTGGCGGTGGCCAACCTCGTCCGCATCGTGGAGACGACGCTGACGCTGGCCAACCGCAAGGGCTTCCATTCCATGAGCCTGCGCGACCTGGCCGACCAGTCGGGCCTCAGCATGGGCGCGCTCTACGCCTATTTCGACGGCAAGGACACGCTTTTGATGATGATCCTGGGCCAGGTGATCGGCGCCGTGGAGGAGGTGCTGGGCCATCCCCCCGCGGAGCTGGCCGAGGATCCGGTCGGCCGGCTGCGCTGGCTGCTGGCCACCCACCTCTACCTGACCGAGACCATGCACCCCTGGTTCGTCTTCGCCTACATGGAGGCCAAGGCCTTCCCCAAGGACGGCCGCGACCTCGCGGTGGAGAGCGAGGTCGCGACCGAGCGGCTGATGGCCGAGGCGCTGGCCGACGGCGTGCGCCGCGGGCTGTTCACCGTGCCCGACGTCACCATGGCCGCGGCGCTGATCAAGCCGCTGCTCCAGGACTGGTACGTCAAGCGGCCCAAGCACCGCCGCCGCGGCATCACCCCGGAGGATTACGTGCGCTCGGTGACCGCCTTCGTCGAGGCGGCCATCGGCCTGCGCCAGCCGGCGGCGGCGGCCGTCGCGGAGTCCCGCCCGGCCTGACCGCCGGGGGCGGTGCCCCCGGCGGTCAGGCCGGAGCGGGCGTCCCTCAGCGCCGATCCCAGCCCAGCCGGTGGATCAGCTCGCCGACGATTCCGCGGCGGAAGAGGAGGACGCAGACGACGAAGATGGCGCCGATGACGACGGGGACGGGCAGGCCGGTGCCGGCGAGGTAGCTTTCCAGCGTGACCACCAGCCCGGCCCCGACCACCGGGCCGAACA
>JAEZHQ010000428.1 GCA_023416455.1 Pseudomonadota bacterium
CGGCCGCCGTCCGTCCGCGGCGCCGGCTGGTCCTGGTCCCGGCGCTCCGCCCCCCGGTTCCGGCCGCGGCCAACCGGTGAGCACCGCCGGCCGCCATTGTTCCGGAACACCAGCCCTGTAAAATCACGGCTTCCGCCCGGCATCGGGCTTGTGCTGAATCGATGGTGCCGCGATGATCGCGCCGATCCATCGCCATGCCTGACGGAGGCCCGTCTTGATCCGCCCGCCGTTCATCCAAGCCCTTGGCACGACGCCGCCCGCCCGGAGACGGACCGCCCCGCGGCCGGCGTCCGGCGCCCCGGCGGTCAAGGGCTGAACCCGGCGGCCCGGATCCACCATGCGCAGAGTGATGATGAAACCCCGGGCGGACTGGCGTCCGGGACTCCGCAAATATCCCTTCGGCGTGCGGGCCATGAACGCAGGCGCGTCCTGGCGCGAGGATGCCGTCTACGCCTTCTCGGCCTCCCAGATCGACCTGATCGAGAGTGTGGCCGACGAGCTGCACGGCATGGCGCGCGAGGCGGTGCGTGCCGCGGTGGAGGGCCGGCTGTTCGCCCAGCTCGGCATCCGCGGCGAAGTGGCGCGCCTTCTGGAATCCTCCTGGTCCGACTACTGGGCCGGCGGCCGCCTGAACGAGCGTGCGGGCGCGCTGGTGGGGCGGCTGACCCTGGCCTACGACGGCCGCGATTCGATCAAGCTTCTGGGCTGCAACTACGACACCGGAGAGGGGCTGTTCGCCGCCTCCATCATCCAGCGCAACTGGCGCGAGGCGCTGGCCGCCGACGCCGACCAGTTCAATGGCCTGCACGAGGCGCTGGTCGAACGCTGGGAGGAACTGGCGGCCGGCCTGCCCAGCCGGGCGCGCGTGCATCTGGCCTGCGCCACCCCGGACCCGATGCGGGAAGGCGAGCTGGTCTATCTCGCCGCCACCGCCGCCGAGGCGGGCATCGACACGCACCTGCTGCCCTTGCAGAGCGTCGGCTGGGACAACCGCCGCTTCCTCGACGACGATGGGCAGCCGATCACCTGGCTCGCCAAGATCTACCCATGGGAGGGGCTGGCCGGCGATGCCTTCGTCCACAAGCTGCGCTCGGGCGGCATGAGCGTTCTGGCGCCGCTGTGGTGCTGGTTGATGTCGAACCACGGGCTGCTGCCCATGCTGTGGCGCCTCCACCCGCAGCACCCGAACCTGTGCCGCGCCGCCTTCGACCCCGCCGATCTCGGCGCGTCCGACGCGCTGACCGTGCGCAGCCTGTTCGGCCTGGACGACGCCCCCCAGCGCATGTCCGAACAGGGGCGGCTTGTGTATGACGGCGGCCCGGCGGGCATCCCCGGCGCCAGCGTCTGGCTGGAGACCCCGCCGGGCTTCGAGCAGGACGGCGTTCACGCCGTCCTCCACGCCTGGATCGTCGGCGACAAATGCCTCGGCATGTCGGTGCGCGAGTCCGAGGACCCGCGGGTCGGTTCCGGCGCCGCCATGGTCCCCCACCTGTTCCGGGGGTGATACGGACGGCGCTCAATGGACGTGTTCAGGCGCTGCCGGTATGAGACCCTTCCCCATGGGTCGGGGAAGGGCCGTCGGCGCCGCTCCGGCCAGGACGGCCGGCCAGAGCGCGCCCGTCCGGGCGCGTAAGGATCAGCGCGCCCGTCCGGGCCGCAAAGGATCAGCGCGCCCGTCCGGGCGCGGGGGTTCAGCGCGCCCGTCCGGGCGCGAAGGGGTTGGGCAGGCGCGAGCCGAAGGCTTCCTTGCGCGCCTCGCGCCAGGCGACGTCGTTGGTGCCGGCGGCGGTCGCGGTGGACACCGCCACCACCGGCCCCTGGTGCCGCAGCCACGCCCGCAGCTTCTCCTCGAAGCGGCTCGCCTCCTGGGCGTCGGCGACTTCGAGTTCCATCGTGACGCACAGTTCGGTCTTCATCGCGGTCCTCCTTCCGGTCGTCCGCTGGTTGCCGATGCGGCCGCCCGGCCGCACCTTCCGCGCGGCGCCGTGTCCGGCACGGGCGCCGCCGGTATGAAACAGTCCACCACAGGAAGGGTGCCGGGCAAAGAAAAAGGGCGGGGTTTCTCCCGCCCTGACGTCCCGCTCCCCGGCGCGGGGGAGGATCACTTGCCTTCGGGTTTGGCCGGCTTGGTCGGCTTGGCGATGCTGGCGATCTGCTTCTGCAACTCGTCGATCTGCTTCTGAAGCTCGTCGAAGGTGTGCCCTTCGGCCGAGGTCGCGGGGGCGGACGGTGGCTTGCCGGCCGGCGGCTTTCCGGCCGGCGCCGGGTGCTCCCCCTCCTCGGCGCCGCCGAAGGGCGAGAACATGCGCATGGCCCGCTCGAACATCGCGATGTTGTGCTTGCCCACCTCTTCCAGCCGGCCGAAGGGGAACATGCCGCCCAACGTATTCTGGAAATAGTCGCGCATCTGCTCCTGATTCCGTGCAAAGGACTGCATGGAATATTCCAGGTAGCGCGGCACCATCCATTGCATGTTGTCGCCGTAGAAACCGATCAGCTGGCGCAAGAAGCTGATGGGAAGCAGGTTCTGTCCCTTGCTTTCCTCTTCCACGATGATTTGCGTCAGGACCGAACGGGTGATGTCTTCCCCCGTCTTGGCGTCGTAGACGACGAAATCCAACCCGTCCTTTACCATCTGGCAGAGGTGGTCGAGGGTCACGTAGCTGCTGGTCGCGGTGTTGTAGAGCCGCCGGTTGGCGTACTTCTTGATCGTGATCAGAGCGGACTTCTGGTCTTCCTTCTCGGACATCGCGGAATCTTTCAAGAAAGGACGTGCGGCGGAAATGATTCAGATATAAGCACTACTCGATGAATTGCACGGTGTCCAGCGCCGTGCCGCCGCCAGGGGCCGCCGGCCATGCTTGCGCCGGTCATCCCGGTTCGATCAACATTTTAGGGAGGGGGCATGGGGGGCTGGTCAAGGTGGCGCCGTGCAACCTATATTGCGTGTCATGGCCGAATCGCCCGAATCCGAAGCTCCGTCGCTGCAAACGCTCGCCCAACGCTGTCTCGACCTGTGGCAGGAGCAGTGGGCGGCGGCGGCGGTCGACCCGGCGACGGCCGATCATATGGCGCGGCTCTTCCAGATGATGGGGTTGGGGGCGGCGACGGCCGTGCCCTTCGTCTTCGGTCCGGGCGGCTTCGCCTTCACCTCACCGCCGGGTGCCGGCTGGAACGCCAGCCCGTCCCCCGATCCGTCGCCTGATCCTCCATGGCCGAAGCACAACCCGTCGAACCCGTCCGTCACGACCTCTTCCGGCCCCGCGCCTTCCGGCGGAGGGGGAGGTGAGCGCGCCGGCCGGGGCGCTGCCGCGGCTGGGGCCGCGCCCGCTGGCGCTCCATCTGACGACGGCGGTGGCGATGTTGCTCGGCTCCTCCGCCGCATTGCCGCTCTTGAGGAGCGGCTTGCTGCCGTGGAAGCCGGCGCTCCGCGCGCGGGCCGAGGAGCTGCGGGGGCAGATCGCCCGAACCGACGCCGACGCGCTCAGCCGGGCGATTGACCGCGCCGCCCGCCGCCAGCTCGACCTCGTCCTGACCGGGATGGAGCGCTACCGCCGCCACCCCTACCGCCGCGACCTGCCGGACCCGCCGGTTCCGTGGGCGGAGGGGGCCACGCGCCTGCTCGACTACGGGGCCGGGCGGGACCGGACGGCGGTGCCGGTGCTGTTCGTGCCGTCGCTGGTCAACCGCCACTACATCCTCGACCTGTCGGCGGAGAAGAGCCTGATGCGCTGGCTCGCCGGGCAGGGGCTGCGGCCGTTCCTGGTGGACTGGGGCACGCCCGGCCCGCTGGAGCGGCGCTTCACCCTGACCGACTACATCGCGGGCCGGCTGGAGCGCGCGCTGGAGGCGGTGGTGGAGACGACCGGCCGGCCGGTGCCGGTGGTCGGCTACTGCATGGGCGGGCTGCTCGCCACCGCGCTGGCGCTGCGCCGGCCCAGGGCGGTGGCGGCCTTGGGGCTGATGGCGACGCCCTGGGATTTCCACGGCGAGGACGCCGGGCTGGCGCGGCGCGCCGCCGCCTTCATCCAACCCTACGGCCCGCTGCTGGACGCCTGGGGGGAGTTGCCGGTGGACGCCCTGCAAACGCTGTTCGCGCAGCTCGACCCGCTGCTCGCCGTGCGGAAGTTCGCCCAGTTCGCCCGCATGGACCCGGACAGCCGCGCCGCCCACGCCTTCGTCGCCCTGGAGGATTGGCTCAACGACGGGGTGCCGCTGGTCGCGGCGGTGGCCCGCGACACCCTGGCCGGCTGGTACGGCCGCAACGACACCGTGCGCGGCAACTGGCTGGTCGGCGGCCTGCCGGTCGACCCGGCCCGCGTCGCCGTGCCCACCCTGGCCCTGATCCCCGAACGCGACCGCATCGTGCCGCCGGCCTCGGCCCTGGCCCTGGCAAGGGCGATACCGGGGGTTCAAATGATCAGGCCCCCGCTCGGCCATATTGGCATGGTTGTAAGCACCGGAGCCGAGACGGGCGTATGGCGCCCCCTGGCCGAATGGCTTAGTGCCGCAGGATAACCCCAGCCTGTCAGGTGTCTTGCATCGCGGGAATGGCGCGCTTAAGGTTTGTCCGACTCCCTGCGTCATCCTAATGCGATAATAAAACTGTCAAATCCGAGGAGCGTCAACATGACCGAGGTTGTCATTGCCGGTGCTGCGCGTACCCCCATCGGCAGTTTTAACGGGGCCCTCAGCTCCGTGCCCGCCCATTACCTGGGCGAGGTGGCGATCCGCGAGGCGCTGACCCGCGCCAAGACCGACGCCGGCGAGGTGACGGAGGTGATCCTGGGGCAGATCCTCACCGCCGGTCAGGGGCAGAACCCGGCTCGCCAGGCCGCCGTCAACGCCGGCATCCCGGCCGAGAAGACCGCGTTCGGCATCAACCAGCTCTGCGGTTCGGGCCTGCGTACGGTGGCCCTCGGGTACCAGGCGATCCGCAACGGCGACGCCGACATCATGGTGGTTGGCGGCCAGGAGAGCATGAGCCAGGCGCCCCATGTCATGTACCTGCGCAACGGCGTGAAGATGGGCACCGCCGAAATGCTCGACACCATGCTGAAGGACGGGCTGTGGGACGCCTTCCACGGCTACCACATGGGCAACACCGCCGAGAACGTCGCGCAGAAGTGGCAGCTGACCCGCGACGAGCAGGACGCCTTCGCCGCGGCCTCGCAGCAGAAGGCCGAGGCCGCCCAGAAGGCCGGCCGCTTCAAGGACGAGATCGTTCCGGTCACCATCAAGGGCCGCAAGGGCGACGTCGTCGTCGACAGCGACGAGTACCCCAAGCACGGCACCACCGCTGAGACGCTGGCCAAGCTGCGCCCGGCCTTCTCCAAGGACGGCACGGTGACCGCCGGCAACGCGTCGGGCATCAACGACGGCGCTGCCGCGCTGGTGCTGATGACCGCCGACAACGCCGCCCGGCGCGGGGTGGCGCCGCTCGCCCGCATCGTGTCCTGGGCGACCGCCGGCGTCGATCCGGCGATCATGGGCACCGGCCCGATCCCGGCCTCGCGGCGGGCGCTGGAGAAGGCCGGCTGGACCATCGACGACCTCGACCTGATCGAGGCCAACGAGGCGTTCGCCGCGCAGGCCCTGGCGGTCAACAAGGACCTGGGCTGGGACACCGGCCGGGTCAACGTCAACGGCGGCGCCATCGCGCTCGGCCATCCGGTCGGCGCCTCCGGCGCCCGCGTTCTGACCACGCTGCTGTTCGAGATGCAGAGGCGCGACGCCAAGCGCGGCCTCGCCACCCTGTGCATCGGCGGCGGCATGGGCATCGCCCTCTGCGTCGAGCGGGGCTGACCGGAAGGGCGGGCCGATCCCCCCGGGACCGGCCCGCGTCTCTTGGGAACCGATAAAAAGCCTTCAACAAACCCAACCATCACTTCTTCGGGGGAGGAGCCAATGGCTCGAGTTGCACTCGTCACGGGAGGCACGCGCGGAATCGGCGAGGCCATCGCCGTCGCGCTCAAGAACGCCGGCTACAAGGTCGCCGCCAACTACGGCGGAAACGACGAGAAGGCCAAGGAGTTCTCGGCTCGCACCGGCATCCCGGTCTACAAGTTCGACGTGTCGAATTTCGAGGCGGTGAAGGAGGGCATCGCCCGCATCACCGCCGATCTCGGCCCGGTCGAGGTGCTGGTGAACAACGCCGGCATCACGCGCGACGGCGTCATGCACCGCATGACCTACCAGCAGTGGGAGGAGGTCATTCACACCAACCTGTCCTCCTGCTTCAACCTGTGCCGCAACGTCATCGACGGCATGCGCGAGCGCGGCTTCGGCCGCATCGTCAACATCGGCTCGGTGAACGGCCAGGCCGGCCAGTACGGCCAGGTCAACTACGCCGCCGCCAAGTCGGGCATCCACGGCTTCACCAAGGCGCTGGCCCAGGAGAGCGCGGCCAAGGGCATCACCGTGAACGCCATCGCGCCGGGCTACATCGACACCGACATGGTGCGCGCGGTGCCCGCCAACGTGCTGGAGAAGATCGTCGCCCGCATCCCGGTCGGCCGTCTCGGCAAGGCCGAGGAGATCGCCAAGGCCGTTCTCTATCTGGTCGACGACGACAACGGCTTCATGACCGGCTCGACCCTGTCGGTCAACGGCGGCCAGCACATGTACTGATCCGGTCAGGCTCCGGCCGGATCATCCGAAGCGACACTCGCCCTCCCACCCCTCTCCCGGCAACGGGGGAGGGGCCTTTCTTTTGAGGGGCCATTCCTTGGAGCGGATTGCGTAAAACCGGAATCGATTTGAAGCGTGAATCCGCTCGCAGAACAAAGGCCTGGAGTTTCATGCGTTTCAGATGAAACGCACGAAACTCTAAACGCACGAAACTCCAGAATGGCTCAGGGCTTGAACTGGAAGGCCAGCGGCCGCTTGTCGTCGAGCGAGACGACGGCGCAGCCGCCGAGCGCGGGGCCGACCGGAAGCTCGCCGTAGACGGCCAGCGCGCCCGCCTCCTTGAGACGCCCGACGAAGCCGCCGCCGTCCGCCCGGGCGATCCAGGCGAAGGGGATCCAGGTCCGCCGCACCGGCTCCCCGCCGGCCTGGACCACGGCGGCGAAGGCGTCATCGTCGGGGGTGCCCGGCGGGAACACGGCCAGCACGGTGCCCGCCGCGTCCTCGGCCAGGGCGGCCTGGGCCAGCGTCACGCCCATCACCGCCAGCCAGGCGGCGACCACCACCCCGCCCAGCGCCAGGGCGAGGCCGTGGCCGGAGCCCAGGCCGGTGGACCCGCCCCACCGCCCGTCCGGCGCGCCGTCCCGCTGCGAGCCGCCCGCCATGGCCCGCCTCACGCCTTCGCTTCGGCCGCGAGGGTCGCGGGGGCGGGCTTCTCCGCGATCGGCCAGTTGACGGCGGCGGCGGCCAGGGCGAGCACCACGCTGGCCCACCACACCACGTCGTAGGAGCCCGTGCGCTCGTACAGGATGCCGCCCATCCAGACGCCGAAGAAGGCGCCGACCTGGTGGCTGAGGAAGGCGAAGCCGTAGAGCATGCCCAGATA
>JAEZHQ010000352.1 GCA_023416455.1 Pseudomonadota bacterium
TTGCTTGGGTTTTGGGGGGGGGGGGGGGGGTTCCCCGGGGGCCCGCCGCCGCCGTCACAGCTTGGCCGCTTCGTAGACCGTGTGGGTCCAGGCGCCCTCCGGCCGCCTGGTGATGACCGGGGTCGACGAGCCGGAGAGCAGGATGTCCACCGTGCGGTCGAAGTCGGCCGGGTCGAGGTAGCCCATGGTCTTCTTCGACCCCTCCAGCAGCTTCACCGCCTCCTTGATCATGGCGGACTGGTGCTCCTCCGTCTGGGCGCCGGTGGTGTCGTTCTCCAGCACGATGCGGACCGCCTCCTCCTGGTTGCGGGCGGCGTAGTCCCAGCCCTTGACGGTGGCCTTCACCAGCCGCGCCAGCCGGTCCACCATGGCCGGGTCGGCCAGCGTCTTCTCCAGCGCGTAGAGCCCGTCCTCCAGCGTCGCCACCCCGAGATCCTGGTAGCGGAAGTTGACCAGCTCGGATTCCGGCACCCCGGCTTCCAGCACCTGCTGGTATTCGTTGTAGGTGGTGGTGGAGATGCAGGGGGCCTGCTTCTGGAGCAGCGGGTCGACGTTGAAGCCCTGCTTGAGGATGCGGACGTCCGGGTTGGCCCCGCTGGTCGACAGGTTCAGCTTCGCCATCCACGCCAGGAACGGGTACTCGTTGCCGGAGAACCAGACGCCCAGCGTCTTGCCCTTGAAGTCGTCGGGCGAGGTGATCCCGCTGTCCTTGCGGCAGGTCAGCATCATGGCCGACTTCTGGAAGATCTGCGCGATGTTGACCAGCGGCACGCCCTTCTCGCGGGTGGCCAGCGCCGACGGCAGCCAGTCCACCACCACGTCGGCACCGCCGGCGGCGATGACCTGGCTCGGGTTGATGTCCGGACCGCCCGGCTTGATGGTCACGTCGAGCCCGGCCTCCTTGTAGAAGCCCTTGGCCTGGGCGACGTAATAGCCGGCGAACTGCGCCTGGGCGACCCACTTGAGTTGCAGGGTCAGCGTGTCGGCGGCGCCGGCGCCGCCGGCCCAGCCGGCGACCGTGGCGGCGACCGTGGCGGCCAGCACCGCCATCTTCCCGAAGGTCATCATGCCCACCTTTCCCGTTTGGTTGTGAGGCGCGCCGGCTAGCGCCGGCGCATGGGAGTGCCGCGCCGGCTAGCGCCGGCGCAGGGAGGGATGCCAGGCGGTGGTGGCGCGCTCCAGCAGCGCCAGCCCGCCGTAGAAGGCCGATCCGGTGAGCGCGGCGACGACGATCGTCGCCCACACGATGTCCAGGTTCATGCGCGCCACCTCGGTGGAGATGCGGAAGCCCATGCCGACCACCGGCGTGCCGAAGAACTCCGCCACGATGGCGCCGATGAGGGCGAGGGTGGAGTTGATCTTCAGCCCGTTGAAGAGGAAGGGCAGGGCGTTGGGCAGGCGCAGCTTGACCAGCGTCGCCCCGTAGCCGGCCGCGTAGGAGCGCATCAGGTCGAGCTGGATGCGCTCGGAGGTCTGGAGGCCGGCCAGCGTGTTCACCAGCATGGGGAAGACGGTCATCACCACGACCACCGCGGCCTTCGACTGCCAGTCGAAGCCGAACCACATCACCATGATCGGGGCCACCCCGATCACCGGCACGGCGCTGGCGAGGTTGCCCAGCGGCAGCAGCCCGCGCGCCAGGAAGGGCACGCGGTCGGCGAGGATGGCGATGGCGAAGCCGAGGCCGCAGCCCAGCAGATAGCCGCGAACGACCGAGGTCAGCACCGTCTGCTGGAAGTCGTTCCACAGCACCGGGGCATGGGCGGCCAGAGCCGCGCCGATGGCGCTGGGCGGCGGCAACAGGACCGCGGGCACGGCGAAGCCGCGCACCAGGACCTCCCACCCCATGAGCACGCCAAGCCCGAACAGGCCCGGCACCAGGACGCCGCGGGGCCAGCCGGGGATGGCGGACAGCCGACCCAGCGCCCGCCACAGCAGAAGCGCCGCCGCCAGCAGATAGAGGCACACCCCCCAGCCGCCCGACAGCTCAACCCCGGCCCCCAGAAGATGGAGCGGCAGCAGCCAGGCCAGCGCGGCGCCGGCCAGCTCCACCGCCGCGCCCTTCGCCGGCGTCGGGGCGGTGCGGCCGGCGATCACGGCCAGCACGGTGCCGACGAGGAACAGGAAGGCCAACGGGGCGTCGGACCAGGCGAGCGGCGCCCCGGCCTCGGTGCCGATGGGCTGCGTCAGGGCGGCGGCGGCGATCAGGCCGATCCCCACCAGCCCCCAATCGGCGGCGCTGCGCAGCGTGGTCCGGTAGGGGCCGCTCATCGCGCACCCCCGGTGGCGAAGCCGCCGCCCAGAAGCGCGCGCTCGGCCAGCCGGACCACCGCGATCAACAGGACGGAGAGCAGGGAGGCCATGACGAGCGCGCTCCAGATCTGGACGGTCTGGCCGTAGTAGGAGCCGGACAGCAGCCGCGCGCCGAGCCCGGCCTGGCCGCCGGTCGGCAGCTCGCCGACGATGGCGCCGACCACGCTGACGGCGACCGAGACCTTCAGGCTGGCGAACAGGAAGGGCAGCGAGGCGGGCACCCGCAGCTTCAGGAAGGTGGCGAGCCCGCCCGCGCTGTAGGTGCGCATCAGGTCGAGCCACAGCGGGTCGGCGGCGCGCAGCCCTTTCACCATGCCGACGGTGATCGGGAAGAAGCACAGATACATGCAGATGACCGCCTTGGGCAGCAGCCCGGTCAGCCCGGCGTTGCCCAGTATGACCACGATCATCGGCGCGACGGCCAGGATGGGGACGGTCTGCGAGGCGATGATCCAGGGCAGCAGGCTGTATTCCAGCGTGCGCGCGTAGACGATGCCGACCGCCAGCGCCACCCCCAGCGCCACCCCCATGGCGAGCCCGGCCAGCGCCGCCTGGGCGGTGACGGCGGCGTGGTAGAGCAGGTTGCGCGGGCTGCTCGGCGCATGGCCGGTCAGCGAGGCCCAGAGGTCGGCGGCGACCTGATCGGGGGTGGGCAGGACGGGCCGCTTCATGGTGAAGGCGTGGCCGATGAGATCCATGGTTCCCCACGCCCGGCCGGTGCGGGCCAGCGCGTCTTCCGCCTGGGGCGCGTTCAGCCACAGCGCCCCGGCGTACCACGCCGCCAGCACGGCCAGGGCGATGGCGGCGACCGGAAGCACGCGCTCCTTCAGCACCGCCTCAATCCTCATAGGAGTGCCCCTCCTTCAGCCCTTCGCGGACGCGGTGGGCGATGGCCGCGAACTCCGGCGATTCGCGCAGGTCCAGCGTGCGCTCGCGCGGCAGGTCGCAGTCGATGACGTCCAGGATGCGGCCCGGCCGCGGGCTCATCACCACGATGCGCGTGGACAGGAAGACCGCCTCGGCGATGGAATGGGTGACGAACACGCAAGTCTTGCCGGTGCGCCGCCACAGCCCGGTCAGTTGCAGGTTCAGGTGGTCGCGGGTGATCTCGTCGAGCGCGCCGAAGGGCTCGTCCATCAGCAGCAGGTCGGGCTGGAGCGCCAGCGCCCGCGCGATGGAGACGCGCTGCTGCATGCCGCCCGAGAGCTGCCAGGGGAACTTCCGCTCGAAGCCGGCGAGGCCGACGCTGCCGAGCTGGTCGCGCGCGCGGGCCCGGCGTTCGGCCCGGGGCACGCCCATGATCTCCAGCGGCAGCATGACGTTGCGCTCCACCGTCCGCCAGGGGTAGAGCGCCGGGGCCTGGAACACATAGCCGTAAAGGCGCTTCAGCCGTGCCTGCTCCGGCGTCATTCCCTCCACCGTCAGGGTGCCGGCGGTCGGCCGCTCCAGGTCGGCGATGACGCGCAGGAGGGTCGTCTTGCCGCAGCCCGAGGGGCCGATGAGCGACACGAAGTCACCCTTGCCGATGGTCAGATCCACCGCGCTCAACGCAAAGACCGGCTTGTCGGCCGCCTGATAGACCAGCGACAGGCCGCGGGCCTCGACGATGGGCGGTGCCCGGTCCCCGGGCATGGGCGGTGCCCGGTCCCCGGGCATGGGGGCGGGCGCCCCGGACGGCTGGGGCGGGGTCTGGGCAAGCACGGGCGGAGTCCTTCCTCGACAGTCCGTCGTCGGCAAACGACCGGGCACGCTATCACCGTCGCGGGATTGGCGCCAGATCCTCGCCACTCCCGGTCGTCATCGGCCAAGCCGCTGAAACCGTTCGGAAAAGCCGGGCAGGCCGAAGACTCCTCCGGGGGTGGGCCGCCCCCGCTCTGGCGCGCCGCGCGCGGTGGCGCTATACGGCGACAGGCTTCAGACGGAAAGGATGCGGACGGCATGCCCGAGGTCGAGATCTCCCGCGAGGACACGGACCGGGCGACGGTGTTCCATGCCTATCCGGTGACGGTCGCACCGATGCGGACCAGCCATCTGGTGGGGGCTGCGCTGATGGTGGTCGCGCTTGCCGCCGGGGCCGAGCTGTTCGAGGAGCCGATCGCCACCCTGCTGCGCTGGCTGTCGGTTCTGTGCGCGGTGTCGGTGCTGCTGCTCTGGGGCGTCACGCTGGTGGAGGCGGTGCGGCGGCGGGCCGTACGCCTCGCCGTCACCCCGGAAGGGCTGGCCGTGCACGGCCAGCTCTATCCGCACGAGACCATCCGCGACGTGGCGCTCTACGGGCTGGGCCGGCGCCGGCCCTTGTTCGTGGCCCGGATCGCACCGGTCAGCGCGGCGCAGCACCGGGCCGAGATGGAGCTGGTGACGGGCGAGGTCGAAGTGGCGGAGGCCGCCGCCGCGGCGAAGGTGGCCAGGGCGGTCAAGGCGCGCACGGGCCGCGAACCGGCGGCCGGGATCCGGCTGGTTCTGCACCGCCGCGACCACCGTCCGGCCATCGTGCTGGTGCGCGGGCTGACCCTGTCGGGCGGGGAGACCCTTTTCGCGGCGCTGGCGGCCGAACTGCGCAAGCACGGCCGCTGACCGGGCCGCCCGCCGGCGGGGCGGCGCGAACGCTCAGCGCCGCGCGGCCGGGGCGGCGGGCAGATCTTCTTCCAGGATGACGACGTGCAGCGCGTAGGACACCTCGCCCTCGTCCACGTCGCGGTGCAGCGTGCCCACGAACTCGCCGGCGAGCGTGACTTCGGCCGACTGGCCGGCCTTGGCGGGCGGTTCGATCACGATCTTGTCGTTGCCCAGGGTCTTGCGCAGGTACGCCTGCACGCGGGCGATTTCGGAGTCGGTCATTTTCGCGACCGTGGGCTTTGCGGGCGGCATGGCGGGATCCCCCTGTGGTGTCGAGAGGGTGATATAGAAATCTTTGGCGCAAAGGGAAAGCGGGAAGCGAGGCGCCGGGCCGCCCGGGGAGGCGGCGTTGCGGCGCTTTTGTCGGCCGCTTCACAGCGCCGGCCGCCCGGCCGGCCTATGGAGCGCAGCCATCGCCACCCGCCGCAGCCGGTGGCGGCAAGCACCCTCTAAGAGGAGGTGGACGGTGGCCGCCGCCTGGCGCGGTCGGGCATGACCCGGCTGTAGGGATGCGTTAGCCTGATTTGCCGTCTTGTCCTTGGCGGCGGCAATCAAATACTGAACGATTCGGAGCGAGGATTACCACGTTCCGCCCGAAGGCGAAGGGGTGACGATGGGCTTGCGCCTTTCCAGTCTCGTGCTGAGCGTCATGGTCGGGCTTCTGCTGGCGGTGGCGTCCGGGCGGGCGGTGGCCGCCGGCGACGAGCGGCGCATCGCCCTGGTCATCGGTGTCAGCGCCTACACCCATGCCCCGGAACTGCCCAACCCGCGCAACGACGCTCGCGCCATGGCCGCGGCCCTGCGCGGGATGGGCTTTGCCGTGGACGAGCGGTACGACCTCGACAACCGGGGGCTGGCCGAGGCGCTGCGCGGCTTCGGCATCCAGGCGGCGCAGGCGGACGTGGCCCTGCTCTACTTCGCCGGGCACGGCATGCAGGTGGGCGGCACCAATTTCCTCATTCCCGCCGATGCCCGGCTGGAGCGCGAGCGCGATCTCGTCTACGAGGCGCTGCCGCTGAACCTGCCCATGGGCGAGCTGGCACAGGCCCGGAAGCTGGGCATCCTGATCCTGGACGCCTGCCGCAACAACCCCTTCACCGACCGGCTGGTGCGCTCCGGCACCAAGCGCACCGACGTCCATTCCGGCTTCGCCCGCATCGACGACACCCCCACCGACACGCTGGTCGCCATGGCCACCCGGGCCGACGCCGTGGCGGAGGACGGCAGCGGCGACCACAGCCCCTACACCGCCTCGCTGCTGAAGAACTTCGAGGTGCCGGGGCTGGAGCTGAGCCTGTTCTTCCGCCGCGTGCGCGACGACGTCATGCAGCTCACCAACGGCCGCCAGGAGCCGTATCTCTACGGGTCGCTGGGGGCCGCTCCCTTCTACTTCAACCCGCTGCCGGAGAACCGGCCGCCGCAGCCGGCCGCCGTCAGGCCGGTGGAGGTGTTCGACCGCGGCGGTCCGGAACCCATCGAGATCGGCCGCCCGACCGACCCCGACGGCGACCCGCTGTTCGCCCAGGTCACCGGCCTGCCGCGCGGCGGGAGTGTGCGCATCGGCGAGCGCGTCGTGCTGATCGGCGATTATCTGACCGTCGACCAGCTGGCCGCGGCCACCTTCAAGCCCGACGCCACGCATCTGGGCGACGCCGGCAGCTTCGGCGTCGCCGTCATGGACGGGCGCGGCGGGGTCGCCCGCATCAACGTGCCGGTCCTGATCAAGCCGAGCAACCGCCCGCCGGTGGCGGCGGCCGAACGCACCGTGCGCACCGTCGTCACGCCTTTGCGGATGGAGGTTCCCAGCGACCCCGACGGCGACCCGCTGACCCTGACCGTCAGCGCCGTGCCCGAGCACGGCACGGTCAGGGACGGCGCCACGGCGCTGAAGCCCGGCGACCGGCTGAGCCCGGAACGGCTGGCCGGGCTGACCTTCGACCCCGAACGCGCGCCGGCCGGCCGCGCCGGCCGTTTCGGCGTGGTGGCCGAGGACGGGCGCGGCGGGCGCGCCACCCTCGCCGTCACGCTGGAGGTGGAGGAGGCGGGGGCCGCTCCGCCGGCCGCCGATCTGGAGGAGGCGCTGTGGCGCCGCG
>JAEZHQ010000407.1 GCA_023416455.1 Pseudomonadota bacterium
GCCATGGCCATGGCGGTGCCGGACAGGTCCATGCCCGCGCCGCCATCCGCGGCGGCCGGCGACGCGCTTGACCGGGCGCTCGCCGGGGCCGCACCGCTCGCCTGCGACTCCCCGGATTGCGAGGAGGTGGCCGCCCGGCTTGAACGGCGCCTGCGGCCGTCGCTGCCGACGATCCTGTTCCTCGCGCACCGTCACGGCGGCGGCACCTGGACCCACCTGCGCGCCCTGGCCGCGGCGCTGGAGGGCCGGGCCAACTGCCTGGTCGCGCACGGCGGCGCCGACCGCCGCCTGATGCTGTGCGGCCCGGACGCCACGATCGGCGGCAACGGGGCCGGGGGGCTGGGCTTCGCGTTGCCCGGCCAGACCGGCGCCCTCGTGCGCCTGCTGCGCCGCATCGGCGTGGCGCGCGTCGACGTGCTGCACAGCATGGGATTCGAGGAGGACGCCGACGCCCTCCTGCGCGCGCTCGGCCTGCCCTACGACGTCACGCTGGTCGACTACCACACGCTGGCCATCGACCCGCACCTGTGCGGGCCGGACGGACGCTTCGTCGGGATGGACCGGCTGCTGGCGCGCGATCCCTGGATCTTGCGTCCCCGGCCGCTGCCGGTCCTGCTGGGGGCGGAGCGGGTGATCGCCATATCCGGCCATCTGGCGGCGACCGTCGAGCGCCTGTGCCCCGGCCTGCCGCTGGTCTGCGCCGCCCACTGGGCGAGGCCCGCCCCGGAGCGGCGCCACGTGTTCCTGCCGCGGCTGTGGGACGGCGAGCCGCTGAGGGTCCTGCTGATCGGCTGCATCAACGCCAAGAAGGGGCGCGCGGTGGTGCTGGAGGCGGCCCGCATCCTGCACCGGCGCCGGCTGCCGGTGCGGCTGCACGTCCTGGGCGACATCCACCCGCCGCCCGGGGCGGAGGTCGAGGAGATCGAGCGGGACGGCACGCTGGTCCGCCACGGTGCCTTCCCGACGGAACGGCTGAGCACCGCCGTCGGCGGCATCGCCCCGCACCTTGCCTGGCTGCCGTCGCAGGCGCCCGAGACCTGGAGCTACGTGCTGAGCGACGTCATGGAGCTTTGCCTGCCGCTGGCGGCGGGCGCCATCGGCGCGATCCCGGAGCGTTGCCGCGACCGGCCGGGAACCTGGCTCCTGCCCTGGGACAGCCCGGCGGAGGCGTGGGTCGAGCTGTTCTTGCGGCTGCACGCCTCCGGCCTGCGCGTCCCGCCCTGCCGGCCGGCGGTCGAGGAGGCGCCGCCGGCGCAGCCCTTCTACTTCGACGGCTACCTCGCCCCGGTGCGCTCCGGCGGCCGTCCCCCCTCCCCATCCCGGCAGGCCGGGCACCGGCGCCTCTGAAAGGACAGGTCATGGCGATCTTCGACGGCAAGCGCATCCTCATCATCGGCGGCACCGGCTCGCTCGGCAAGGTCCTGGTCGGCCGGCTGCTCGACGGCGGGGCCGGCCGGCCGGACCGCATCGTGGTGATGTCGCGCGACGAGGCCAAGCAGCACCAGATGCGCGTCGACTACCACAACCTCCGCTCCCCGACGGACGAGGTGGTCTACGAGAATTTCCGGCGCATCCTCCAGTTCCGCATCGGCGACGTCCGCGACTACGACAGCGTGGCCGGGGCCTTGCAGGACATCGACATCGTCATCAACGCGGCGGCCCTGAAGCAGGTGCCGGCCTGCGAATATTTCCCCTTCCAGGCCGTCCAGACCAACATCCAGGGGCCGGAGAACATCGTCAACGCCATCCGGAACCTGCGCCTGCCGGTGGAAACGCTGGTCGGCGTGTCGACCGACAAGGCCGTGCTTCCGGTCAACGTGATGGGCATGACCAAGGCGCTCCAGGAGCGGCTGATGATCAGCGCCCAGCTGTCCCTGCCGGACACCCGCATCCTGATCGTGCGCTACGGCAACGTGCTGGCCTCGCGCGGGTCGGTGGTGCCGCTGTTCCGCCAGCAGATCCTGGCCGGCGGCCCGGTCACCATCACCGACGAACGCATGACCCGCTTCCTGCTCAGCCTGTCGGACGCGGTCGACACCATCTTCGCCGCGGTCGCGACCGGCCGGCCGGGCGAGACCTATGTGCCGGAGATTCCGGCGGCGCGCATCGTCGACGTGGCCCGCGCCATGATCGGCGGCCGCCGGATCGAGACCGTCGTCACCGGCATCCGCCCCGGCGAGAAGATCCACGAGGTGCTGCTCTCCGCCGAGGAGAGCGTGCGCATGGAGCGCCGCGGCGGCTATTTCGCCATCCATTCCCTGCTGCCGGAGATCGCCGGCGGCCGGACGCCGCAGCCGTCCGGCCTCTGGGAATACAGCTCCGGCACCGCACCGATGGATTACGACGGCGTGCACGCCCTGCTCGCCGCGCGCGGGCTGCTCGACCTGCCGGCCGCCGCGCCGGAGAAGGAGCTGCTGTGCTGATCGGGAGCCGCCGTGCGCAACCGCCGTCATGGCGCAAGGGGTGATGGCGGACATGAGACCCAAGGTCCTGATCCTCGACTTCGATTTCTTCACCTCGGTCGGCGGCGGCCAGGTCTTCTACCGGCGGGTGGTCGAGCGCAATCCCGGAACGGATTTCCTCTATCCCTCGCGCGGCCCCGACCTGAGGCCGGAGGTCCGGAACCGCTTGCCGGGGAACGCCCACCCGTTCGCCTTCGACCGCCATCTGGATGTCGGCTTCGTGGCGGAGGTGTTCGACACCCTGCACTGGATCGACCGCCATTACGCCAATGAGGTGGCGCGGGTCGCCGTTGCCGTGCAGGGAATGACCTTCCTGGCCGTCGATGTCCCGTCCTTCTTCCCCGCCGCCCATATGGTCCGCCCGGTCATGACCGCGCTGGGGATCACCGTGGACTGTGTGGCCCTCGGCCTGGCCGGCTGGCCCAGCATGAGCGCCCGCAACAGCTACGACGGCGAGGTCGGGGCCGAGGTCCTGGCCGCGCTCGGGCAGGCGGAGGACGCCTCCGTGGCGGCGGCCGACGTGCGCTACACCGTGTCGGAAGCCGAAATCGCGGTGAACGCGACGGTCACCCTCCCGATCACCCTCATCGACATGCACGACGCGATCGAGAGCGTCCCGGTCCCGGCCCCGCAGGTGCCGGGAGACGGACCGCCCGATCTGTGGTTCGTGGGCCGTCTCGACGGTGCGAAGGGGCCGGACCTGTTCATCGAACTGGCCGCCCGCATGCCGCGCCATCTCTACGGCGCCTGCTTTCTGGCCGGACCGGACAACGACTGGGCCGAGAAGGAACAGCGCTGGTCGCGGACGGTGCTCGATCTGGCGGCGGCCAGGAAGGTGGACGCCCGTTATGTCGGCTGCTTCACCGACCCCGAAATCCTCCGGGAGCGGGTCTATGGCGGCCGCAGCGTGGTGGTCGTGCCGTCGCGCAACGACGCCTTCAACTACGTCTCCCTGGAAGCGGTCCTGAACGGCTGTCCGACGCTGCTCTCCCTGCGCACGGGGGCGAGCGGCTTTCTGCGCGACCGGCATCCCCACCTGATGCCGCCGGTCATGGATCCGGACGACCTGGACGCCGCCGCCGCCACCCTGCGGCGGATGCTGGAGACCTACCCGCAGGCGGCGCTGGCTCTGCGGCGGACGCTGCGGGAAACCCCCTTCCCCCGGCCCCGCCCGGGCTTCATGACCCGAATCTACGAGGCGCCGCCGGCCCGCTCGCCGGCGATGCAGGAAACGTCCGGGGAGCGCGCCGTGGCGATGCGCGGGCGCATCCCGCTGCTCGAACCGGCCGTGCGCAACTGGCGCCCGGTCCGCCCGGCGCCGGCACGGCCGCGCGTCACGGTGGTCATCCCGACGCTCGACCGCCCGGCCCTGCTGGCGCCGACCCTGTCCGGGCTGACCCGACAGACCTTCGACGCGCTGGAGGTCATCGTCGTCGACGACGGTTCGCGGGACGCCGCGACGGTGCGCGCGGTGGTCGAGAGCTTCGCGCCGATGGCGCGCCTGCTGCGCATCGGCAACGCCGGCGAGGCCGGTGCGGTCAACCGCGGCATCGCCGAGGCCCGCGGCGAGTTCGTCGGCATCCTGTCCGACGACGACGCCTACACCCCCGAACTGCTGGCCCGGGCGGTGGACGCCCTCGACGCCGACCCGGCCGCCGTCGGCGTCTATCCCGACTGGGACATCGTCGATGGCATGGGCCACATCGTCGAGCGTCATCGCCTGCCGGACTACGACCGTCGCCTGATGCTGTGCGCCCACTGGTGCCTTCCCGGCCCCGGCACCGTCGTCCGCCGCTCGGCCCTGGCGGCGACCGGAGGCCGCGACCTGTCGTTCCGGTTCGTTTCGGATTTCGACCTGTGGCTGCGGGTCAGCGCGCTCGGCCACTTCATCCACCTTCCCCACCGGCTGGCCCTCTGGCGGCTGCACGGCACCAACCTGACGACCTCCGGCCGCCGCCGTGAGATGGCCGAGGAGCGCATCCGCCTGATGGAGCGCTTCTTCCGCAACCCGGAGGAGCGGGGGTGGAGCGCGGCCGACCGCGACACCGCCTGGGCCGCCGCCCATCTGGCCGCCGCGGCGACCCTGGGGGGCGACGGGGCGGGGCCTGCCTTGCAGCACCTGGCCCGCGCCGCCGCCCTCGCCCCGGACCTGCTCGATGATCTGCCCGCCAACATGGCCGGATACCCTGATGCATGGCCGGAAGGCTACGCCGAGGCGCTGGCCATGTCCGTGACGCCTCCCCAGGACGCCCATCCCGAATCCATGGACGCACCGGGCTTCCCGCCGGCTGTGGCGGGTCCTGACGGGGCGGTCTTCGGATTGTTTCGTCCAACGCGTGAGAACGGCCGGTGACCATGGCGGATCAGCCATTGATTGTTTTCGACGGGACGGAGTCGGTGAACGGCCGGGCGTTCCTCGCCATCTCCGCCCTCCACTGGTGTGTGGATTGGCTGCCCCGGGCGCGCGTGCGCCTCATCGACGTGACCGATGAAAACGTCGCGCTCGCCGCCCGGGCGTTCCACTGGGACACGGGGATCGCCCTCGATCTGTGGAAGCCCCCGCCATCTCCCGAACAGGCCGGCGCTTCCCTGGCCGGGGCCTCCTTGTATGCCGGCATCGCCTTCCGCTCGGCCGGGCACATGCGCATCGACGCGGCCCGCGGCCAAGGGATCCCCGTGCTGCTGGCGGTGCAGTTCCCCGACGAATCCTGGTTCTCCGCGTCGACCCTGCTGCGCGAGGACGCGGCGTTCGACCCGAGGATCTTTGCCGCCCACCTCAGCGCGATCATCACCCCATGGCTGTAACCCACCGCACGGCAACGCCCGGCCCCTCCGCCTCCGGCCCCGTCGTCCTCGTGGTCGCCCTTCCGGACAGCATCCACACCGCGCGCTGGCTGAACATGGCCCGCGGCCGGGGCATCCGGTTCGTGCTGCTCCCCACCTATGCGGGACCGGTCTGCGCCGAGCTTCGCGACACCCGCCCCGTCCGGGAGCGGTCCGATCTGGACGGGCTGACGGACCGGGAGGTCGGGGTCTTCGACGTCGCCAGCGTCGACCCGGACCAGGTTGCGGCGCTCGACCGGCAACTCGGCTACGAGCCCTGGTTCCCCGCCTGGATGACGACGCCGCTGACCCGTCCGGCCCATGTGGCGGCGGCGGTCGAACGGCTGTCCCCGGCCCTGGTCCATTCGATGGAGGTTCAGTTCGCGGGCTATCTCTGCCTGGCGGCCAAGCTGCACCTGGACCGGCGCTTTCCCCCCTGGCTGCTGTCGAACTGGGGCAGCGACATCTATCTCTACCGGAAGCTGGAGGAGCATCTCCCGCGCCTCAAGCGCATCGCAACCCTGGCCGACGCCTACACCGCGGAGTGCGGGCGCGACATCGGGCTCATCCGCCAGCTCGGTTTCCGGGGGATGGTGCTGCCGACCCTGCCCGCCTCGGGAGGGATGGATTTCGACGGCTTCCCGCCGCTGTCCGACCTTCCCCCGCCGTCCCGGCGGCGGGAAATCCTGGTCAAGGGCTATCACGGCTGGTCCGGGCGCGCCCTGCACATCCTGGGGGCCATCCATCTGGCGGCGCCCGCTTTGCGGAACTTCACGATCCGCGTCATCCTCGCCGGTCCGGAGGTGCGCGCGATGGCGACGACCGTCGCGCAGTGGGACGAGTTGACCGTCACCTTCGACGCATACCGGCCCGACATGACCCATCACGAGCTGCTGATGCGTCTGGGGCAGGCGCGGATGGTGATCGGCCTGGGGATCTCCGACGGCATCTCGACGACCCTGCTGGAGGCCATGGCGGTCGGGACCTACCCGATCCAGGGGACGGGCTCCTGCGGCTGCGAGTGGATCGATCCGGGACGGACCGGGTCGCTGGTCTCGCCCCACGACACCGCGGCCCTGGCGGCGGAGATCGAGCGTGCCGCCCGGGACGACGTCCTGGTCGATGCGGCGGCTCCCGTCAACCGCCGGGTCGTCGAACGGAGATGGAACGCCGCCGTCAACGGCCGGATCGCCGTCGAGGGATACCGCGCGATCCTGGGAGGCGCCCGGTGAGTCTGCAGGAAGCCGAAGGCGGTGCGGAGGGACGTGGGATGACGGAACATCTGGTGTCGATCGTGATCCCGGTGGTGCAGGGAACCAGCTTCCTCGGCCCGGCGATCGACAGCCTGCTCGCCCAGAGCCATCCCTTCGTCGAGCCGGTGGTCGTCCTGCGGACGGCGGTCGAGGACGAGGGCATACGCAAGCAGCTGGACCGCCGGGGCGACCGGGTGAGAACGCTGCGCACGCGGGAGGAGGGCCTTGGGGCGGCGCTGGCCCTGGGCCTGCGCGAGTCCAGCGGCGGCGTCGTCGGATGGCTGTCCCCGGATGACCTCTGCGACCCCCGCCGCCTGGAACGCCAGCTTGCCGCGCTGGCCCTGGCCGACGGTCCCGCCGTGGCCTTCTGCGACACCCACCGCATGACCGCCGAGGGCCGGCTGCATCCGCCGGCCGACGCGCCGGCGCACGGCGGCCCGGCCCTGTGGCGGCTGCTGGCCGGCCGCATCGATCCCGCGAGCCTGCTGGTCCCGCGCCGCTGTCTCGACGAGGCCGGCAGAGTCGATCCGGATCGGACGGCCGCCGCCGACCTCGACCTGGCGGTGCGGCTGGCGCTGCGCCATCCCTTCGTCCAGGCGCCGGGCGCCCTGCTGAGGCGGCGGGATCCCTACCGCCAGGAGCCGGACCACGCCGCCATCGCCGCCGATACCGAGCGGCTGTGGCTGTGGCTGCTCGACCGGTTGGACCGGTTGGCGCCCCACGCACCGGGCGCCTCCCCCCTCGCCGTCCTGGCCCAGGCCCGGCGCTGCCTGCCGGACGGCCGTTTTCCGAAGGTGCGCGCGGCCCTGGCGGAACGCACGGCCGCGGCGGCCACGCGCAGCGAACTGGCCGTGGTGACGGTCGGCCAGGACCGGAGTGCCGCGGCGAAGGCCGCCGCCGCGCTCGGCGTTCCCAACGCCGAGACGGCCACCGTCGACGCCGCGGGAGGCTCGCCGGCCGGGATGGTGGCCGACATGCTCGCCCGCACGCGCGCTCCCCGTCTCGTCCTCATCGACCCGGCGGCGGTTCCCGACGCGTCCTTTACGGACCGGCTCCTGCACGCCGAAGCCGCCGGCCTCGACGCATGCCTGCCGTTGCGGGACCCGCTGGTCCTGCAAGCCGGGGGGAACGCTTCCCTGCTCACCGGCACGCTGTTCCGACGGCCGGCCCTGACCGCGGCGGCGGACGCGCTTTCCCTGGGCGAGCCGCTCTTCTGGACGCGCCTGCGCCACGCCGGCCGAATCGGCGCGCTGCCCGCCCTCCCCTTGCCCCGGCCCCGGACCCAGCCCCGGCCTCCGGTTCCGGTCCCCGGCGAGCGGCCGGAGACACCCGTCCTGCCGCCTGCCCAACCACCCGCCGTTCAAGCACCCGCTGACTGGCCGCCCGCGGAGCCTCTCACCACCCGCGCCCTGGTCGATGCGGCCTGGTACCGCACGGCCTATCCCGACATCGCCGCGGCCGGCGCCGACCCGGCGGCGCACTATCTGCGCCATGGCTGGAGCGAGGGGCGCGACCCCAACCCGTGGTTCTCCACCGCCGGCTATCTCGCCGCCAACCCCGATGCGGCGGCGGCCGGGCTGTGCCCGCTGGAGCATTTCGTGCGCGAGGGCGCCGCCCGGGGCAGCCGGCCCCATCCCGGCTTCGACATCGTCTGGTACAGCCGCCGCTACCTGGGCGCGGACCGGCCGAGCGCCGAGGC
>JAEZHQ010000411.1 GCA_023416455.1 Pseudomonadota bacterium
TTCCCGGGGCGGCGCCCGCGCAGCCGGTCCGACGCCGCGGCCGTGGCCCGGCCGAAGACCAGCCGCAGCAGCCGGCGGAGCGCGCGAGCGGTGTTCATGGCATGGGAATGAACAACGGCCGGGGGCCGGACGATCCCACCGGCGCCGAACGGATTTGTTTCAACTTCGGCAACGCCGCCGGTGCTATGCGGGTGAAGCCCTGACCGGGTCGCAACAGCCTTGGAGACCGGCCCCATGAGACCGTTCCGAAAGACGTCCGTCCCGTCCGCCGCCCCCCCGTCCGCCGCTGCCCTGGCAGCCGCCCTCGCCGCCGCCCTGGCAGCCGCCCTGGCCGCCGTCCCGGCGGCGGCGGACGTCGTCCTCGGCCCGGACGCGCGGTGGGAGCCGGGGGTCGGATCCAGCGCCGTGCAGCGGAGCGTCGTCCTCGGCGCCGGGCGCTGGGGCGAGCTGGAGGTCGGCCAGACCGACGGCGTGCGCAAGCGCCTCGTGGTGACCGGCCCGTCGTCGGAGACGGCCTTCGGTGATTCGGTCGCCCGGCTCGCCTATTACGCGCCGAGGATCGACGGCTTCGAGCTTGGCATCGGCTACGCGCCCATGCCGCGGGGCGCCGCCGACCTGGCGGATCCGCTGAACGCCCGCCACCAGCTGGAGGCCGCCGCCGGCAAGACGGTGCGCGTCGGCAAGGCGCGCGCCAAGGTGACGGCGGGGACCAGCCGGGCCCGCCTGCGGGCCGGCGGCCGGCGCGTGGCCAAGCAGTCCTGGATCGTCGGCGCCCAGGTCGCCTGGGAGGGGTTGCGGCTGGCGGGCGACATCCGCGAGCAGTTCGACCCCGACGGCGGCGTCCTGCGGAGCTGGACCTCCGGCGTCACCTACGAGGCCGGCGCCTGGCGGCTCGACATGCGGATGGGGCGTGTCCGGAACCAGGACGAGCCGGCGGTGAGCGGGGTGGCGGCCGACGCCTCGTTCCAGGCGTCGCCGCGCTGGCGGCTGTCCGCCGACTTCGACCGCCGGGAGATCGCCGACCGTCCGGAGACGTCGCTGCTCCTCAACGCCCGCATGGTGTTCTGAGCGGCCGGATGCCTGGTCCGGATGCCTGGGCCGGTTACCCGGGCCGGACATACCGGGTATCAGAAGGCGCGCAGGGCCTGGGCCGACACCAGGCGCCAGTTGGGGTCGGCGTCGCCGAGGCGCCGCCGCAGCGCCTCGATGTGGGCCTGCCCGTAGAGGACCAGGATGTTGCGGCCGGGCTCGGCCAGGATGGCGCGGGTCACGATGTCCTCGCGCAGGGTGGTGATGGCCGGGGGCAGTATCTCCTGCGCGAGGTCGCCGGTGGCGGTCACCGCCAGGGCGATGCGGATGGCCGCCTGCACGCGCCGTTGCGCCCATCCCGGCAGCCGGTCGTAGAGGCGCCGGGTCTCCGCGAGGTCGACCGCCGGCTCCGCCCCGCCGGGTGGGGCGGGGGGCAGGGCGGCCAGGAGCTGGGACAGGGTCACGTCGACGTTGCGGACGTCCGGCCCGGGCGGGCCGAGCAGGGCGCGGTTGTCCTGGAGGACGAGGCCGTCGCCGATGAGGTCGGCCATCATCGCGTAGGGGTGCTGGCGGCTGTCGGCGTCCCAGCGCGCGCCCAGCCGCTTCAGCACGTCGGCGATCCCGGCGGCGGGCGCGTCCTCGTCGGGGCGCACCTCCTCGTAGAACACCAGCCAGCCCTCGCGCCGGCGCTGGGCGACCCGCTCGGCGACGGTGCGGTAGAAGTCCGGCCGGGCGAGATGAACCATGCCCTGCATCTCGACCTGGCGGCGGCCGTCGGTGACGACGACGCGCGACAGCTCCAGCGGGATCCAGTCGGCGATCACCGGCAAGGCCGCGATCCCGCCGGTGGCCAGGGCGAGGGGCACGCCGACCAGAAGGCCGGCGGCGAGAAGGAGGCCGCGCAGGACGCGGCGGCGCAGGGGCGGCTTCATGGCCACCACGCTGGCACGGAACGGGACGGGCAGGCAATGGCCCCGGGCGGCCGGAGGCCGCCTTGTAATCTTGCGGCCAGAGGCCGCCTTGTAATCTTGCGGCCTGGGGCCGCCTTGTAATCTTGCGGCCTCTGGCCGTCTTGTGATCTGGCGGCCTCTGGCCGCCTTGCCATCCGGCACGCCGGCCACTACGGTCTTTCGCGGCGGGGAACCCCCCAGGGCGGGGGGAGCGAGGGAGAAGGCATCATGGCAAGACCGGGCAACGGCAAGGACAGGACGGGCAAGGCGCCGCCCGCCCGGTTCGCGGGAACGCCGGCGGACCGTCTGGTCCGCTTCTGGCGCACCAACGACCAGCGGTTCGACGACCTCCTGGACGAGGTGCTCGACGCCGGCCGCCAGGCCGTGGTCGAGGCGGCGGCCGGCAAGCTCCGCGAAGAGGAGGTGCCGGACTTCCTGGACGAGGTCGAGGCCATCGCCGAGACCACCAGCCGCACCGACGCCTACGGCGACACCACCATCGCGACGCTGTTCTGGCTGTCCGCGGAGGTCGAGGGCGACCTCACCCAGCCGCCGCCGGCCGACGTCATCGAGCGGGCGCTGGACAGCACCGGCCTGCTGGAGGCGGTGTCGGACACCCGGCTGCTGCCCGCCTGGCTGGATCCCGAGGCGCTGCTGTACCTGGAGGCCGCCGACCGGCGCGCCCTGCTGAAGCGCCTGCTCGCCTCGGTCGACGAGGCGCTGCGCTACGTGCGCGAGGAGGAGCTGGTCGCCGTCCCGCAGGCCGCCGGCCCGCGGCGGGTCGCCATCCTCGGCCTCATCGAGGAGGACGCCGCCGCCCTGGAGGCCGACACCGGCGCCGACCCGGTGGGCGATCCGCTGCGCTTCGGCGCCGGGGCCGACGAGGAACCGGAGATCGACCCCGAGGAGGAGGAGCGCGTCGGCCGCGCCATGGCCGCCTTCACCGGCATCGTCCGCGAGGCCGACCCGCGCGTCCTGTGGTGCGAGCCGTCCGGCGGGCTGAACGACCTGCTGGACCGCATGGCCGAGGACGGGCCGGAGGACGGCGGCGTTCTCGACGAGCTGGCCGCCTTCATCGAGGTGGCCGGCGACGAGGCGAGCGACGCCGTGGTCCAGGCCGAGGTGCGCGCGGTCCCGGGGGGCCTGATGGTGCGCGCCTTCGGCTCGGACGGGCGGCTGCTGGACGAGCGGAGCTTCGCGCTCGCCGGGGAGCAGGTGGAGCCGGCCATCGCCCTGTTGCGCCGGCGCTGCCACGGCGTCACCGTGGCCTCCTGAGGCCGGCTGTTCCGCCGGCTATTCGAGGGCGATCCGGCCCTCGGTCTCGTTGACGACGCCGAGCCCGTCGATGGTCAGCACCATCCGGGCCGACAGCGTCTCCGTTCCCGTCAGGCGGCCCGCGTCGCGGGCCTCCTGCACCGCGCGTTCGATCTCCCGCTGCGAGGTGACGCCCACCACCTTGAGGAACTTGCGGACTTCCATGTTGAAGGTGTCGTCGTTCATGCCGCTCCTCCACCGTGCCGATCGGGAACCGGGATACCCGGTGCCCCATCTTCCCGGGGACGGCCGCCGGAGGAAAGCGCCCAAAGGGACGTCTGCCCCTTCGCCCGTCCCCGGGATCAGCGGAGGTCGACGGTCGCGGAATCGCTGCGGCCGTCGGCGTCCACGACGGTGATCCGCACCGTGCCCGGACCCTCCGGCCGCCATTGGGCGTCGCGGCGAAGGGGGGAGACGGCGATGCGCCGTCCGTCCACCAGCCAGGACAGCGGCCGGCGGCCGCCGGCGGCGGTCAGGGTCAGCGGCTCGCCCCGGCCGTCGGGGCCGAGCGCCTCCAGCACGGCGGCGTCGGGCGGGAAGAGGAGGCGCAGCCGGTCCGGGTCGCGCGCGGCCGGCAGC
>JAEZHQ010000452.1 GCA_023416455.1 Pseudomonadota bacterium
GTGTGGAACCAGTCGCGCCGGGTCGCCGCCCGCGCGTCCTTGCCGACGGAATAAACCAGCCACTCCAGAAACGAGCGCTTCAGCCCGTCGACATCCAGACTGCGGCGTTCGATCTCGCGGGATTTATACCGAGCGTCCATGTCTTGACTTTCTTCTTTCCAGGGCCAACTGGAGCGGGCGGTTTGATGGCCGGCCTTCCATCGGCGGCAGTTTCCGGGGTCGTGGTTAAGCAACTTCTAAGTTACTGCGGCCAACCAGTCGAATCGGCTAGGCCGTTCGTCCGGAGCAACAGCCGGGACTTGCCCTAGTGCCATACGCGCTGTGCCAAAACGGAAACCATCATGCAGGAAACCGGATGCCGGTAACCGCTGCGAAGCCCCGTTGGAGGGAATAAGATGGCGTCCGTACCAGCCTCTTCGAACCTCCCGATGCTCGACAATACCGTATTTGCGGACTCCCGCCAGGATTACACCGGCGATTCCACCATCCTGCTCCGCCAGGCACAGCCGCCGGATATCCCGGCGCTGCTGGCCATCGAGGAGCGGTGCTTCACCACCGACCGCCTGACCCGGCGTAGTTTTCAATATTTGCTGACGAAAGCCAAGGCCACTGGCCTTGTGGAAGTCCACAGCGGCAAAGTCGTCGGCTATGCGCTGGTGTCCTTCCATTCCGGGACCTCGCTCGCCCGGCTCTATTCCTTCGCCGTGGACCCCGACCACCGCGGCCAGGGCGTCGCCAAGCGCCTCCTCGCCGCGGCGGAACAGGCGGCCCGCGCGCGGGACTGCATCTATCTGCGGCTGGAGGTCCGGCGGGACAACGTCGCGGCCATCGATCTCTACAAAAAGAGCGGCTACCGCGAGTTCGGCGTCTACACCGACTATTATGAAGACCATATGGAGGCGCTGCGGCTGGAAAAGCGCCTGGGCCACAGCGGCCCCAGCGCGCCGCCGGGCGGCCCGTTCGTTCCCTATTACGAGCAGACGCTGGACTTCACCTGCGGCCCATCGGCCCTGATGATGGCGATGAAGGCGCTGAAACCCACGGAGATCGAACTGGGGCGGAAGCTGGAAATCCGCCTGTGGCGGGAATCGACGACCGTGTTCATGACCTCCGGCCACGGCGGCTGCGGCCCCTTCGGGGTGGCGCTGGCGGCGGCGCGGCGCGGCTTCGCGGTGGACATCCACGTCAAGGACAACGCCCCCCCCTTCCTCGACAGCGTGCGCAACGACGACAAGAAGGAGGTCATGCGCATCGTCCACGAGGACTTCCTCGAGGAGTTGGAGGGCAGCGGCGTCTCCGTCCGCCACAACACCCTGACCGCCCAGGACATGGCCGAGGCGGTGGAGAGCGGCGCCATTCCCATCGTGCTCATCAGTTCCTACCGCATCTATCACGAAAAATTTCCGCACTGGGTCGTCGTGACCGGTGCCGACGACCGCTTTCTCTATGTTCATGATCCGCTTGTGTACGACCGTCACCACGCTCACATCGACCGTATGAACATGCCGATCCCGAAAGCCGACTTCGAACGCATGGCCCGCTATGGCAAGGCCCAGTTGAAGGCCGCCCTTCTTCTCCGCGCCCGGTCCATCGCCTGATGCCCGCGCATCTCCTCGTCGTCGACCGCCGGGCGGACGGGAAATGGGCGAAGGACGGCCTGCCGGTCGTCAGCGCCCGCGACTACATCGCCCGCCCGGAGCAGACGCTGGAACAGGCGAAGGCCCCGCACGGCGCGCGCATTCTGAACCTGTCGCGCAGCTACCGTTATCTGGGCACCGGCTACTACGTCTCGCTTCTGGCGGAGGCGCGCGGCGAGCGGGTGATCCCCTCCGTCCGGACCATCCTCGACCTGTCGCGGAAGAGCTTCTACCGGGCCCAGTTGGCCGAGGTGGAGGAGGCGCTTCGCAAGACCATCAAGCGGCTGGACCATCCGCCCGAGGCGTCCTTCAACCTCACCGTCTTCTTCGGCCACGCCGACGACGCGCGGTTCCAGGACATCGCCCGGACGATCTTCGACCTGTTCCGCTGCCCGCTGCTGAAGGTGCAGGTGCGCCTGAAGCAGGACTGGGTGATCCACGCGGTGAAGCCGTTGGGGCTCGACGACCTGACGCCCGAGCAGGCGGCCCAGATGGAAACGGCGCTCGACCACTACACCCATGCCTCGTGGCGGGAGCCGGCGGTGCGCAGTGCTGCGCGCTACACCCTGGCGATCCTGCAGAACCCCAAGGAGGAGCTGCCGCCCTCCAGCCCGCGCGCGCTGCAGAAGTTCGTCAAGGCCGGCGAGAGCCTGGGCATTGAGGTCGACCTGATCGAGAAGGGCGACTATCTGCGGCTGGCCGAGTACGACGCGCTGTTCATCCGCGAGACGACGAACCTCGACCACCACACCTACCGCTTCGCCAAGAAGGCGGAGATGGAAGGGATGCCGGTGATCGACGACCCCAACTCCATCCTGAAATGCACCAACAAGGTCTATCTGGCCGAGCTGCTGAAGGCCAACCGCATTCCGACGCCGCGGACGGTGATCCTCGACAAGCGCGGGCTGGCCACCCTCGACCAGGAGATCCCCTACCCCATCGTCCTCAAGATCCCCGACGGCTCCTTCTCGCGCGGGGTCTTCAAGGTGCAGACCCGCAGCGAGCTGGAGGCGACGGCCGAGGGGCTGTTCGAGCAGTCCGACGTCATCCTCGCCCAGGAGTTCATGTACACCGAATTCGACTGGCGGGTCGGCGTGCTGAACCGCCAGCCCATCTTCGTCTGCCAGTACCTGATGGCCAGGAAGCACTGGCAGATCGTCAAGCACGGCGGCAACGGCCGGGCCGAGCAGGGCTCGTCGCGCACTCTGGCCGTCGAGGAGGCGCCCGCCGAAGTCGTCGACGTCGCCGTCAGGGCGGCCGGCCTGATCGGCGACGGGCTCTACGGCGTGGACCTCAAGCAGAACGACCGCGGCGTCCACGTCATCGAGATCAACGACAACCCCAGCCTGGACGTCGGCGTCGAGGACGCCCGGCTGAAGGACGGGCTGTACCGCCTCATCATGCGGGAATTTCTCCGCCGGCTGGACAGCCGGCCCAAGAAATAGGGGCGGGTTTGAAGCCTACCCCCAACAGCTAGGCCGCCCTAGTCAGAATCCATGATTCCCCACCACGGAAGCCGCGGACCGCGGTCCCGAGGGGGGGAACAACGCCTTCTCCCTTGCGTTATGCCCTGGACGTCACCGCAATCGGGAGCAATCCGGAAGCGCCGCAGCGCCATCGGGTTGCCCTGTTGGAGACCGGAGAGACCGATGATGACGACAGCCCGCCCCGCCTGCGTCGCCGGCCCCGCCACACGGGTCCGCTGACGGCGGGCAACCGACAACAACCCGCCAGAAAGCTCGGCAGGACCGGCGCCGCGCAGCGCGCGCGCCGGATGGGGTGTCGTCGTCTGCGCCGGAGGCGCCGCGAGAAAGGCCGCCTCCCCCAGAAAGAACGTGGAGGAGCAGTGACCATGGCGTACTCGTTCGAATCCGAACTGATCCGCTGCATGCCGAACCTGCAGCGCTACGCCTGCAAGCTGACCCGCGATGTCAGCGCCGCCGAAGACCTCACCCAGGATTGCCTTGCCCGCGCCCTGTCACGCCAGCACCGCTTCGAACCCGGCACGAACATGCAGGCATGGCTCACCACCATGCTGAAGAACCTTCATTTCAACAACCTCCAGCGCGAGAAGCACGTCACCAAGGTGGAGCTGTGGGACGGCGCCATGTCCGTCGAGGCATCGCAGATCGCCCGCCTCGTCTTCCGCGACGTCGACCGCGCCTTCGGCGCGCTGACACCCAGCCAGCGCAAGGTGGTCAAGCTCGTCGCCATCGAAGGCCGCCCCTACCAGGAGGCCGCCGAACGGCTGAACGTGTCGATCGGGACCATCCGCTCCCGCCTCTGCCGCGCGCGCGAGCGGCTGAACACCCTGATGGCGAGCTGAGCGGCAGCGCCCTCCCGGCCCGCCCATATGACAAAGGCGCCGGATGGCTTCCATCCGGCGCCCTTGCTCCAAGCCGGCGGCCGGGCGATGCGGACGACGCCTTGAGGCGCCGTCCGTATCACCCGTTCACGACAGACCCGCCGTTGGGGTGCAGCACCTGCCCCGACATGTAGGAGGAATCGTCGCTGGCCAGGAACACATAGCAGGGCGCCACCTCCTCGGGCTGGCCGGCACGCTTCATGGGCACGTCGGCCCCGAAGCTCTCCACCTTGTCCTCCGGGAAGGTGGAGGGGATCAGCGGCGTCCAGATCGGCCCCGGCGCCACGCCGTTGACCCGGATTCCCCGCTCCGCCACGGACAGCGCCAGCGAGCGCGTGAAGGCGACGATCGCCCCCTTGGTGGCGGAGTAGTCGAGCAGCATGGGGCTGCCCTTGTAGGCCGTCACGGAGGTTGTGTTGATGATCGCGCCGCCCTCGGCCATGTGCGGCAGCGCCGCCTTGGCCATGAAGAAGCAGGCGAAGATGTTGGTGCGGAAGGTGTGTTCGAGCTGCTCGGCGGTGATGTCCTCCAGCTTGCGCTGGGGGTGCTGCTCGGCGGCGTTGTTGACCAGGACATCGATCCGCCCGTGCTCCTCGACCATGCGGGCGACGGCGCGCCGGCAGGTCTCCTCGTCGCCCACGTCGCCGCGCAGGACGGTGCAGGGCTGGCCTTCGGCGGCCACCAGCCGCCGGGTCTCTTCGGCGTCGGCGTCCTCGTTCAGATAGACGATTCCGACCTTGGCCCCTTCGCGGGCGAACAGGACGGCGGTGGCGCGGCCGATTCCGCTGTCGCCGCCGGTGATCAGCGCCACCTTGCCGTCGAGCTTGCCGGTGCCGCGGTAGCCGGGCCGCCGGGTCGCCGGCTGCGGGTCCATCGGTCCCTGCCGGCCGGGGCGGGTGTCCTGATGCTGCGGGGGCTGCCCGCCCTCCTCCCCGGGTCCTTCGGGTCTGTCCCGTTCCTGCCCATCCATGGCCATCTCCTTCCGGGTTACGTCCTCGTGCGAGGGATGCCGCGGGACAACAGTTTGAAAATCCCGGCGTTCCGGAAGGTCCGTTGCTGGAACAACAGCAGGAAGCCGCTGTTACATCGGGCGAACGAGGCGATCGGAACGGCGGCGGCGATGTCGAGGCCGGGACCACGGGAAGGGGACGGTATTGGAAGGGGCCACTTGGCGGCCTTCGGCGGGCACCCCATAAGAAGGGGTACCGGACCACTCCCGACGGCCACCGGCCTGCATTATATTGCCCCAGGCATCGCGGACCGTTTCGGTTCCAGGGGGTCGGCCCCGGTGACGGCCCGGGATCGAAAAGAGATGAAGCGTGTGACGATGACCCAAATCAACGCCTATCTGGACGGTGCCTTGGACGACAAGGAACGCCAGGACTTCGAAGAGTCCATCGAGACCGATGCCGAGGCGAAGGCGTTGCTCTCCTTCCATCGCCAGCACGTGGAGGAGTTGCACCGTCTCTACGACCCCGTGCTCGACGAGCCGGTTCCCTTGCGCATGCTCGATCTGCTTCGGCGCAAGGCCAACTGACGCCGGCTGTCCCCTTCATCGTCACGACTTGAGGCGGCCCACGACACGAGGCGCCCGGGACTGCCCGGCGCCTTTTTTCTTGCCAGGGCGCCGGCGCGCCGGGATCGGGGTGCGGCGGGCGCCGCCACCCCATCCACCCGCAGCCTTTTCTCCCTTTGCCGCACCGCACCGGGGAGCGCATTAATGGATGGACGCCCGGCGCCCGGCCCTGTTTGATCCGGGCGCCGGCGACGGTCCGGCCCGCTCCGGACGGCATGAAGCGGAACGGAAGGCGCCCGATGGCGGCCATCGGGCGCCTTCAGCGTGAGACGAACGGCAAAGACGAACGGCAAAGACGGCAAAGGCCGTCGGAACGGACGGCATGGCGCGCAACAGGGGGGAACCGACCATCATTCTCGGCCCCATCCTCTATTTCCGCGGCGAGCAGGGAGACCGCTGGTGGCTCTCCGCCCTGTTCGTGCTGGAGGGTGAGGCGGAGCCCGACGATCTGCGGGTCGACGGGGTGACGCTGCCGGTGCCGCCGCGCCACCTGCTGCTGTGGCGCCGCCGCCATGTCTGGCGCTTCGATTTCGCCGTGCCCCGCGGCACCCGCGACGCCGACGTCGCCTACGGCTTCCCGGACGGCCCCTCCTGGACCGTCACCGTGCCCGGCCGGCGCGCGCTGCCGCGGCTGGCCTACGTCTCATGCAACGGGGTCGAGGACGAGTCGCGGCTGGCCAGGCTGCCCGCCCCGCGCAACGCCCTGTGGATGGATCTTCTGGCCCGCCACGAGAGCGAGCCCTTCCACCTGCTGCTCCAGGGCGGCGACCAGCTCTACGCCGACGGGCTGTGGCGGGACTGTCCGCTCCTTGCCGCCTGGAAGAGGCGGACCGACCGGGGGCGCTTCGGCCAGACCTTCACCCCGGCCATGGCCGAGGAGGCCATGGCCTTCTATTTCGACCTCTACCTGCGCGTCTGGGGCCAGCCGGAGGTTGCCGCGGTGCTGGCCCGCCTCCCCTCGGTGATGATGTGGGACGACCACGACATCTTCGACGGCTGGGGCTCCCACTCGGAGGAGGAGATGCACTCGCAGGTCTGGCGGGGCGCCTTCATGGCGGCGCGGCGCCATTTCTCCCTGTTCCAGATCGGCGCGCTGGCCGAGGCCCTGCCCGAATGCGTCTGGGGGGCGCCGCGCGCCACCTTCACGCAGGGCTTCCGGTTGGGCGAGGTCGGCCTGCTCGCCCTCGACATGCGCAGCGAGCGCACGCCACGCCGGGTTCTGTCGGAGCGGAGCTGGTCGCTGCTTCCCGACTGGCTGGAGCGCTTCAACGGCTGCCGCCATCTGGTGCTGATGTCCAGCGTCCCGCTGCTGTTCCCCGACACGTCGGGGCTGGAGCGGGCGGTCGAGCGGCTGCCCGGCCGCATCGGCATCGAGGACGACCTGCGCGACCAGTGGCGCAGCCACGCCCACGCCGACGAGTGGCGCCGGCTCATCGAGCTGCTGGCCGCCTTTTCCCGCCGCACCGGCTGCCGGATCACCGCGGTGTCGGGCGAGATCCACGCGGGCGGACGCGGCCTGCTGCGCGGCGGCGGGGTGGAGATGTGGCAGCTGATCGCTTCGGGCATCGTCCACCCGCCGCCGCACCCGCTCACCGCCGCCGGCCTGGAATGGCTGGCCCGGCGCAAGGAAACCCCCTTCGACGGCTACAGTTTCGAGATGCCGCCCTTCCCCGAGTCGGGCCAGCGGATCATCCGCCAGCGCAACTGGCTGTCGCTGGTCTTCGACGGCAAGGGGCAGCTGCACGCCCGCTGGACCGCGGAGGGGACGCCCGCCCGCTACGCCCAGGCGATCTGACCCCCACCGCGACCGGCGGCGCACCCATTTCAAAACGCTGATTTCGAAACGCCGGGCTCTCGGCGCCGGGCTCTCAGCGCCGGACTCTCAGCGCCGGACCAGGACGAACAGCAGCCCCGGCACCTCGCCCCCCTTCTCCCGGCGCGGCGCGCAGGGCTCCAGCAGGGCCACCTCCAGCCCGGCCGCCGCCGCCGTCTCCTGAAGGTAGGAGCCGGCGTGGGCGTAGCGCCGGGCCGGACCGAGCACGAAGCCGGTGCCGTCCAGCCGCTCCACCGTGGCCGCGAAGCGGCCACCGGGGACGAGCCCGGCGGCGGCGGCCCGGAACAACGGCGACAGGTCGCCGATGTAGACCAGAACGTCCGCGGCGACCAGCAGGTCCCAGGCCGCGGGCTCGGCCGCCGCCGCCGCCACCGCGTCGCCAACCTGGAGGTCGTCGTAGACGGCCCGCGCGCGGGCCTTGTCCACCATCCGCGGCGACAGGTCGACGCCGGCCAGCCGGCTGGCCAGGGGCCGGAAGGCCACCCCGGCCAGCCCGGTCCCACAGCCAAGGTCGAGGATGCGCAGCCCCTCCCCGCCGCCGAGCCGGCCGACCGCACCAAGCAGCAGCCCGGGCGCCGCGTAGCCCAGCCGGCCGAGCAGATCCTGGTCGAAGCGGTCGGCGTAGCGGTCGAACAGGGCGCGCACATAGGCCACCGGCAGATCCGCGCCGCCGCCCGCCTCAAGCGCGGCGATCAGCGGGCCGGCGCCGAGCCGGTCGTCCGCATCCCTCTCGCGGGCGCGGCGCAGCGCCGCCAGCGCCTTGTCGGATTCCCCAAGGGCGATCCAGGCGCGGCCGATGCCGAGCTGGAGCACGGCGTCCTCGGGATCGCGGCGCGCCAACGGCTGAAGCAGCTCCACCGCCGCCAGCGCGTCGCCCGAATCGACCAGCAGGCCGGCCAGCTCGGCGGCGGCCTCGCCGTCGCCCGGGCGCAGGGCCACCGCCTCGCGGTACTCCACCAGGGCCGCCGCACCCTGCCCGCGGTCCGCCAGCGCGCGGGCCAGGCCCAGCC
>JAEZHQ010000556.1 GCA_023416455.1 Pseudomonadota bacterium
CGCGTGCACCATGCGGGCGAAGCGCTCGGCCGCGGCACCGCTGGCCAGGGCTTGGTCGAACAGGGCGCGGCCGGCCGCGGGGTCGGGCGCCAGGCCGGCCAGCGCCAGCAGCTCCGCCGCCAGCGCGGCGGTGACCTCGCGGAGACGGGGATCGGCCGGGCCGCCGCGCAGAACGTCGATGCACTCCCGCATCTCCAGCGCGTTGCCGGCGGTCCGGCCCAGCACCTCGTTCATGTCGGTCAGCAGCGCCACGGTGGGCAGGCCGGCGCCGCCGGCCACGGTCACGATGCTCTCGGCGAGCGCCGCGGCATCCTCCAGGCCGGTCATGAAGGCCCCGGAGCCGAACTTCACGTCCATCACCAGGGCATCGAGTCCGGCGGCCAGCTTCTTCGCCAGGATGGAGGCGGTGATGAGGTCGATGGACTCCACCGTCGCCGTCACGTCGCGGATGGCGTAGAGGCGCCGGTCGGCGGGAGCGAGGTCGTCGGTGGCGCCGATGACCGCGCAGCCGACCTCCTTCACCACCCGCTCCAGCGTGGCGCGGTCGGGCTGGACGCGGTAGCCGGGAATGCTCTCGAACTTGTCGAGCGTCCCGCCGGTGTGGCCCAGGCCGCGCCCCACCACCATGGGCAGGAATCCGCCGCAGGCGGCCAGGGCCGGGGCCAGGATCAGGCTGACCTTGTCGCCGACTCCGCCGGTGGAATGCTTGTCCACCACCGGCCCGGGCAGCGCCAGATGGTCCCATGTCATGACCGTGCCGGAACCGGCCATGGCCCGGGTCAGCGCCACGCGCTCGTCCGCCGCCATGCCCCGGAAGTAGACCGCCATGGCGAAGGCGGCGGCCTGCCCTTCCGTCACCGACCCGTCGGCGATGCCGCGCACGAAGGCGTCGATCTCGGCGCGGTCGAGCCGCGCGCCGTCGCGTTTCCGGCGGATGATCTCCTGAGGCAGCATCGGGGGTCCGTTCAGTAGTCGGCGGCGGCGGGCTGGACCCGGGCGGCGGCGTGGCCGCAGGCGGCCAGGAGGGAGTCGAGCAGGCCGGAGGCGCCGAAGCGGAAGGTCTTCGACGTGGCCCAGCCCTTGCCGTGGATGGCATCGGCCAGCGCCAGGAAGGCCGCCGCCGCCGCCGCGTCGCGGATGCCGCCGGCCGCCTTGAAGCCCACCGGCTTGCCCGACTCACGGATGGTGTGGAGCATCACGGCGGCGGCCTCCAGCGTGGCGGCCGGCTGGAGCTTGCCGGTGGAGGTCTTCAGGAAGTCGGCCCCGGCGGCGATGCTGTCGCGCGCCGCCCAGTCCAGCAGCTCCGGATCCGGGAAGCAGCCCGACTCCAGGATCACCTTCATGGTCACCCCGCCGCCGCAGGCATCGCGGCAGGCCCGGATGACGTTCATGGGCTGGGTGCGGGCGCCGTCGATGAAGGCGCGGTAGGGCAGCACCACGTCGATCTCGTGGGCGCCGTCCTTCACCGCAGCCCGCGTCTCCGCCGCCACCGTGGCCGCGTCGGCCTCGCCGGTTGGGAAGTTGACGACGGCCGCGGTCCGCACGCCCGTGCCCTTCAGCGCCTTGCGGGCGGTCTTCGCGAAACGCGGCCAGACGCACACGGCGGCGACCTTGCCGGCCGGCGTGGTGGCGCGCTTGCACAGCGCCTCCACCGTGCGTTCGGTGTCGTCGTCGTTGAGGCTGGTCAGATCCAGCATCGCGATGGCCCGGCAGGCCAGCTTGCCGCCCGCCTTGGCGGAGGCCGCGCCGTCGAGCGCCCGTTGCAGATCGGCGGAGAGTCTCATGGGCGGCGTCCGTCCTCTTCCTTCAGGCCTTCGAGAAAGCCGACCAGCAGCCGTTCCAGGTCGGAGGCGGCGGCCGCGGCGGCGCGCAGCGTCTGGTCGTGGTCGACCGGCCCGTCGCCGAGCCCCACGGCCAGGTTGGTGATGACCGCGCACCCCACGGCCCGCAGGCCGCAATGGCGCGCGATGATGCATTCCGGAACCGTCGACATGCCGACCGCATCGGCGCCCAGCACCTTCAACATGCGAACCTCGGCCGGTGTTTCGAAGGAGGGGCCGAGGCAGGCGGCGTAGATTCCTTCGGCGAGCGGCAGCCCGAGGGCCGCCGCCCTCTCCTTCAGGAGGGCGCGCAGAGCCGGATCCCAGGCGTCGGCCATACCGGGGAAGCGGGGGCCGACGGACTCGTCGTTCGGCCCGACCAGCGGGTTGACGCCCAGCAGGTTCAGGTGGTCGCTGATCACCATCAGCCGCCCGGGCCCGACCTCCGGCCGCAGCGAGCCGGCGGCGCAGGTCAGGATCAGGATCTCGCAGCCCAATTGCCGGAGCGCGCGGATGGCCGTCCTCATGGCCGCGAAGCCGGCGCCCTCGTAGGCGTGGACGCGGCCCTGGAGGCAGGCCACCTCCCGCCCGCCGAGGCGCCCGAGCACCAGCCGCCCCGCGTGGCCCTGCACCCCCGGGGCGGGGAAGCCGGGCAGGTCGGCGTAGGGGACGGCGACGGCGTCGGCGATCCCCTCGGCGATGCCGCCCAGGCCGGAGCCGAGCACGAGGCCGACCCGCGGCCGGAATCCCGGTGCCCGGCACAGGATCGCCGCGGCGGCGCTCGCGGCGATCACGGCCGGCCTCCGGCGGAGCCCGGCGCCCCCGGCCCCAGGTTGTCCGGGCCGAAGGAGTGCGGCAGCAGCTCGGCCAGCGTGAAGCTGCGGCGCAGCCCCTCCGGGCCGCACACATGGACCGGCGTGTCGGGCGCGGCGAATTCGCGCAGGCGCTGGCGGCAGCCGCCGCAGGGCGTGCAGAGCCGCCCGTCGCCGGGATCGCCGCCCATGACGACGACCGCCCGGATGGCGCGGTCGCCGCCCGTCACCATGGCGCCGATGGCCGATGCCTCGGCGCACTGGCCCTGCGGGTAGGCGGCGTTCTCCACGTTGGCCCCGGCGTGGACCCGCCCCGAGGCGGCCAGGATCGCCGCCCCCACGGGGAAGCGGGAATAAGGCGCGTGGGCGTTCGCCATGGCGGCGCGGGCCGCCCTGATTAGGACGTCGGGGACGGGCATCGCCGCTCCTTCCTGGGGACCAACCATGGGAACCATCGCTCCGTGACGAAGATGAATACCTAACATTGGTCCTGACGGCACATTGGTCCTGAACATTGGTCCTGACGGCACATTGGTCCTGACGGCCAAGGCCGACGCCGGCCGGCACGGCCCCCTCACGCGAGCCAGATGCCGTCGCCGACGGTGGCGTTGACCTTGGCGATGTTCTCCACGCTGTCGGCGAACTGGAGCAGGACGTGTTCGCGGGTCATCTCGCCGCTGGCCAGCGCGCCGAGCCAACCGCTCGCTCCCGCCTCGTCTGCCGGCCGGTCCAGCACGTTCCGGTACAGCAGGTCGACGAAGCCGGCGTTGTCAGGGTTGCCGAAACGCTGGACGAACTCCGGGGCCGCCATGAACTGGCGGGCCATTTCGGTCATGCTCATGCCCGTGGTGTTGGCGTAGGTCCAGGCGGTCAGGCCCGGCCCGTCCGGCGCGCGGTCCAGCGCCGCCTCATAGAGGCGGTAGACCGAGAAGGCGGCGTCGCCCGGATCGAGGACCAGCGTCCCGTCGTCGAATCCCACCCTCTCGACGTTCATCAACGTCCTCGCCCCGTCGGCACCATGGACGAGGATGACGCCGTCGCCGTGATGAACCGTGCAGTTCCGCCGCAGGTCTTGCAACAGGACGATGTCCAGCCCCGCGCCGCCGTCGATGGTGTCGTCTCCCGCAAAGCCGATGAAGCGGTCGTCGAACCCCGTCAGGGTCACGCCGTCGGACTGGCTGCTCCCCAGGATGAGCGGGGCTCCCGTGGGGTCGGGATCTGCGCCGAACCAGACATGGCTCACCTCCTCGTAGAGCCCAATCCCGATGGCTTTCCAGGCGTGCCACGGCGGAAGCCATGGATCTTCATTCGCGATCACCTTCCTGTGCGGCTCGCTGCCCAGCCAGCCCTTAAAGGCGGTCGAGGGCGTCATGTCGGGAATGGAATATCCGGGCGTCCGGGGATAACCCGTCGAAATCTCGTAGCCGTACCCGTCATACCCCGTGCCCAGGCGCTTCGGGGCGAACCACATGTTATCGTATGTCTCGGGGTTGCGGCCGTCGTAAGGGGCGTCGCTCCAGCTGTGGCCCTTGCTTTCCCCCGGCGCGCCGACCGGGTATCCCTCCAGGTTGTGAACGGTGTCGAGGGCGTGCCGCCCCGCCGTCGCCGTCAATGCCTTCGACAGCGGGATCGCGCTGAGCCCCTTCGAAGACCGGTAGTCGGTGATGAGATGATACAGCTCAAGCTCTGCCAGGCTGATGCCGTCCTCGGCGGTCTCCTGGTAGACGTTCACGCCCATTCGTCAACTCCTGCCCCGGGTAAGCCGTTTCGAACCGAAGAACGCGTGTCGGGCGAACGGCGCATGGAAGCGCGCACGGACCGCAGGCGTCACAGGTCCACGGGCGCCATGGGGCGCGACCGCCGGAGAACCGACACGACGCGGCATTGAACGGTAGCGGATCATGCCCGTCAAGGCGAAGCAAACGGCCGTGCGTCGAGATGGCGCAGAGCGTGCCGGGGGCGCCCCGCTCCCGCCGTCGGCACCGCCCCGCCGGGAGCACGCGGGGGTGCGCGCCATCACCACCGCCATCCCTCCCTGTCCGTTCCGCGGCCCCTTCCCGGCAGGAGCAACGACGCGCGCGTCGGCCGCTCACCCCAAGGCACATCGGGAAATCCGTCATCGCGCACCCTGCCGGCTTGCAGCGGATCGGGGTCTCGCCGGTTGACGCAGGGGCGAGGGCCGGCTATCACGCCCGCCAATTCCGATCGGAAACGGCGCCTCCTGGAACGGTAGGGTGCGCTCCGCTCCGCCCGGACAGGCGTCACACTCCGTACGAACCGGACCGACTGTTGGGGAGCGCTGGACCGTGCATGCGCTGGTGGTGCTGTTGCAGGGCGTCGTCCTCGGGATCGCCATCGCCGCCCCGGTCGGCCCGATCGGCCTGCTGTGCATCCGGCGCACGCTCCAGTACGGCCCGCTGATGGGATTCTTCACGGGCTTCGGCGCGGCCGTCGCCGACACCATCTACGGGGCCATCGCCGCCTTCGGCGTCTCCGCGGCGCTGGACTTCCTGCGAGGGCACGAGACCGCCTTCCAGTTCGTCGGCGGAATCTTCCTGCTCGCGGTGGCCGTCCGCACCTTCCGCCGGAAGCCCGAGGAGCAGGAGCGCGAGGTCGCCACCACCCCCGACACCCCGTCCTGGATCGGCGGCTTCATGACCGGGCTGTCGCTGACTCTGACCAACCCGGCGACCATCATGGCCTTCATCGCCGTCTTCGCCGGCTTCGGGCTGGCCGGGACCCTGGGGCGGGTCGACGCCGGCACGCTGGTGGCCGGCATCTTCATCGGGGCGTCGCTGTGGTGGATGGCGCTGTCGGCGGGGGTCGCCGCCGTGCGCCACCGCATTTCCAGCGAGCGGCTGACGCTGCTCAATCACTGCACCGGGGTGGCCCTGGCCGGCTTCGGCCTGTGGGCGCTCGGCATGGCCTTCATGGGCATGGCGGGTTCGGCGACGGGCTGAACGGCCGGGCGGGCCGACCGGAAATGCCGGGCCAGCCGGACCAGATAGAGGCCGACCAGGGCCACCAGCAGCCCGACGGTGGCGTAGCCGACGAGCCGGTGCGCCAGGGGCCAGGCGGAAATCATGAAGCCGGTCCAGGCGAGCAGCAGGGTCCACAGGATGGAACCTGCGCCGGAATAAAGACAGTAGAGCGGGATCGGCATGCGGCAGGCGCCGGCCGGAATGGCGATCAGCGTGCGCACCCCCGGCACCGGTTGGGTCAGCAGGACGGCGAGGCCGCCGCGCCGGGCGAACCAGTCGGTGCTGCGCCGCACCTTCTTCGGGTCGACGGTCAGCCAATGGCCGTAACGCCGCAGGAAGTCCTCCAGCCGGTCGCGGCCGAGCCGGCGGCTCGGCAGGAACCAGACGAGCTGCCCGGCCAGCGAGCCCAGCCCGCCGGCGAGAGCGATGCCGAGGAGGCTGTATTCCCCCGCCGCCGCCCCCATGCCGGCCAGCGGAATGACGGACTCCGCCGGGACGGGGGGAATGACGCGGGCCAGAACCAGAAGCAGGAAGATGCCCGCGTAGCCCAGCGCGTGCATCACGTCCACAAGCCAACCCGTCAACCCGCCGTCCATGGCTGCCCATCCCCTGTCCCGCCGGTCGGGGAACAGCACGGACCGCCGGGGGTTCCCGGCGGTGGGCTCGCCGGCCCCGGGATCAGGCCCCGGCCAGCCGGGCGTCCTCGCCGGCGTGGTCGAACTGGAGGGCCGCCAGGCGGGCGTAGAGGCCGCCCTCGCGCACCAGGTCGGCGTGGCGGCCGGAGGCGACCACCCGGCCCCGCTCCATGACCACGATGCGGTCGGCGTTCATCACCGTCGCCAGGCGGTGCGCGATGATCAGCGTTGTGCGCCCCTTCATCAGCCGGTCGAGCGCGTCCTGCACCATGCGTTCGCTCTCGGCGTCGAGCGCGCTGGTCGCCTCGTCCAGCAGCAGGACCGGCGGGTCGCGCAGGATGGCGCGGGCGATGGCCAGGCGCTGGCGCTGGCCGCCCGACAGCCGCACGCCCTTCTCGCCCAGGAAGGTGTCGAGTCCCTGCGGCAGGCCCTCCAGGAAGTCCAGCGCATGGGCGGCGGCGGCGGCGGCCCGGACCTCGGCGTCGCTGGCGCCGGGACGGCCGTAGCGGATGTTCTCCCAGGCGTCGGCGGAAAAGACGACCGGGTCCTGCGCGACCAGCCCCAGGCGGCGGCGCACCTCAACCGGGTCGGCGTCGCGCACGTCCACCCCGTCCAGCCGGATCGAGCCGGCCTGCGGGTCGTAGAAGCGCAGCAAAAGCTGGAAGACGGTGGTCTTGCCGGCACCGGACGGGCCGACCAGGGCCACCGTCTCGCCCGGCCGGACGTCGAGCGTGAAGCCTTCCAGCGCCGCGTCTTCGGGCCGGGAGGGGTAGTGGAAGCGCACATCCCGGAAGGACAGCGCGCCCGCGGCCGGCGCCGGCAGCGGCAGCGGCGATGCGGGCGCGCGGATGTCCGGCTCGGTGGCGAGCAGGTCGAACAGCCGCTCGGTGGCGCCGGCGGCGCGCTGGAGGTCGCCGACCACCTCGCTGATGGCGCCGACGGAGCCGGCCACGACCATGGCGTAGATGACGAAGGCCGACAGCTCGCCGGCGCTCAGCCGGCCGGCCAGGACGTCGTGCCCGCCGATCCACAGGATGCCCCCGACCGCGCCGAAGACCAGCACGATGACGATCACCGTCAGCACGGCGCGCACCCGCACGCGGCGGATGGCGGTGGCGAAGGCGTCCTCCACCCGATCGCCGAACAGGGCGCGGTCGATGGCCTCGTGGGTGTAGGCCTGCACGGTCCGGATCGCCCCCAGAGTCTCCTCCACGAAGGAGCCGACATCGGCGATCTTGTCCTGGCTGGCCCGCGACAGGGCGCGCACGCGCCGACCGAACAGCACGATGGGGGCGACCACCAGCGGCACCACCAGGAACACCAGCCCGGTCAGCTTCGGCGAGGTGATCAGCAGCATCGCCGTGCCGCCGATGAACAGCAGCAGGTTGCGCAGGGCGATGGAGACGGAGGATCCGACCACCACCTGGAGCACGGTGGTGTCGGTGGTCAGGCGCGACAGGATCTCGCCGGTCTTGGTGGTCTCGAAAAAGCCGGGCGACAGCCGCAGCACATGGTCGTAGACGGCGCGCCGGATGTCGGCGACGACCCGCTCGCCGATCCAGCTCACCAGGTAGAAGCGCCCATAGGTGGCGGCGGCCATCAGCACGATGACGCCCAGCAGGACCAGCAGCGCGCGGTCCAGGAGGGCCGCGTTGCCGGCCGCGAAGCCCTGGTCCACCAGCACCCGCAAGCCCTGCCCCAGCCCCAGCACGGTGCCGGCGGCGACCGTCAGCGCCACCAGCGCGCCGCCGATCGCCGCCTTGTAGGGCGCCAGGAAAGGCAGAAGCCGGCGCAGCGGCCTCAGGTCCCGCCGCCGGGATTCGGCCGGCACGGTGCCGGTGGACGGGGCGGGCGTGGTCGAGGTGGGTTGGCGAAACACCGGGAGGCTTCCAGCGGCAGTGGTGGCGGCGCGAGGCAGGGGTGGCATATAGCAAGAGGCTCCGTCCCCAACAAGACGGCCCTCCGCCCCCGGGGCGCGGAACCGGGTTGCATCGTGCGGTCCGCTTTGCTATAGACGCCGCTCGCTTTGCAGGAACCCCCGGCCATGAAGACTGATATTCATCCCGACTACCACGAGATCAACGTGGTGATGACCGACGGCACCACGTTCAAGACCCGCTCCACCATGGGCAAGCCGGGCGATACGCTGCGCCTCGACATCGACCCCAAGTCGCACCCGGCCTGGACCGGTGTCCAGAAGCTGATCGACACCGGCGGCCAGATCGCCAAGTTCAACAAGCGCTTCGCCAGCTTCGGCCTGAAGCGCTGAGGTCTGCTTCCGGCAAATCGAAAAAGGGCGCCCGGCCGGGCGCCCTTTTTCGTTCCGGGGCGCTCTGCCTCCGGCACCGTCCGCATCAGCCCGCCGCGGCGTGGAGGATCTCGTTGCGCGCCCGCTCGTCCAGACGAGACACCCGCATGTAGAGCTTGTGGCTGCGCTCCAGCAGGCTGCGCAGGCCGGCCGGCAGCTCCTCGTTGTCGGGGCCGGAGGGGTCGGTGCAGACATCGCCGCCGGACAGGGCGAAATCGTCGCTCGCCGCCTGCTCCCGCGTGATCTCGCCGGCATGGACGGCCTTTTGTGCCAGAAGCCAGGCCATGACCTGGGTCAGGCGGCTGGTCACCCGCATCGATTCGTAGGAAATCTGGAGGCGGACGCGCGGAGGAAGGCTCCGGTGGTCCACCGCCTCATGATAGGCGATGTAGTTGCGGGCCTCGACGAGGAGCGCCATCGTCTCGTCGTAGGTCCCGTTGAAAAAGGTGGGTGTGTCCATCACGGCCGTCCCCCTCCCGCGGCCGGATGGCCCATCATCGAGCCTCGCCGCAACTGATTAACATTAGGTGACCGCCTGAGGCATCCCGCCGCAGCCGGACCCGCCGAAACGCTCCACACACCCCTCTTGAACCGCCCGACGCCTTGCCTATCTCTTGCGATGCCGGCTGGCGCCCATATGGGGCCGGCCGGGCTATGAAGGATGGGGATCGACCCTGGCTGTGGTCCCCGAACGCTGTATCGCTCAATCGGAGGATATGTCATGCGTGCTTATGACCTTTCGCCCCTGTTCCGTTCGACCGTCGGGTTCGACCGCCTCTCCCGCCTTCTGGAGAATGCGATGACCGGCGACGAGGCAGCGGCGTCCTACCCGCCCTACAACATCGAGAAGACGGGCGAAGACACCTACCGGATCACCATGGCCGTCGCCGGCTTCGGTCCGGAGGATCTGGAGATCACCGCTCAGCAGAACTCCCTGGTGGTCACTGGCAAAGCTAAGAAGGAGCAGGAGGCCGGCCAATTCCTCTACCGGGGTATCGCCGGGCGCGCTTTCGAGCGCCGCTTCCAGCTTGCCGACTACATCAAGGTGGCCAGCGCGTCGCTGATCAACGGGCTGTTGCATGTCGAATTGCAGCGGGAGGTTCCCGAGGCGATGAAGCCGCGGACGATCAAGATCCAGTCCGCCACCCATCAGCCGGCCCTGACCCAGCAGGCCGCGTAACACCCCCAAGGCCGTTCGGACGGCGCCCCGGTGCACCGGGGCGCCGTTTTTGCGTCCTCCGGCCGCCGTCAGGCCCCGGGCGCCCCGGGCTCCGCCAGGGACGGCGGCTCCGCGCCCGCCAGAACCCGCCCGGCCGGCAGGTGGACGGTGATCGTGGTGCCCCGCCCCGGTGCGCTGTCGATGGCCAGCGTGCCGCCGTGCAGTTCGACCAGCCGCTTGGTCAGCGGCAGGCCCAGCCCGGTCCCGCCGTAGCGGCGGGAGAGGGACTGGTCCACCTGGGCGAAGGGAACGAGCGCGGTGGCGATGTCCTCCGCCGTCATGCCGATCCCGGTGTCGCGCACGAACAGCTCGACCCCGCCCTGCCCGCTCCGCCGGGCGCCCACGGTGACCAGCCCGCCCGGCCCGGAAAACTTGATGGCGTTGGACAGCAGGTTGACGAGCACCTGGCGCAGACGCAGCGCGTCGCCGCGCACCGGCGGCGCATCGGCCGCAAGGTCGAGCGACAGGGCGACCCCGCGCTGCCCCGCCTGGATGGCCACGAGGTCGAGTCCCTGGCGGAGCAGCTCGACGGGATCCACCGGCTCGTCGGTCAGCGTCAGCCCGCCGGCCTCGATCCGCGAGATGTCGAGGATGTCCTCGATGATGCCCAGAAGATGCTCCCCCGACCGGCGGATGGAGGAGGCGTATTCGCTGTAGCGGTCCATGTCGGCCGGACCGAACAGCTGCATCTCGATGACCTGGGCGAAGCCGATCACCGCGTTCAACGGCGTGCGCAGCTCATGGCTCATGGTGGCGAGAAAGGCCGACTTGGCGTGGTCGGCGGATTCCGCGGCCTCCTTGGCCGCGACCAGCTCACGCTCGATCCTCGTGCGCTCGGTGATGTCGCGGATGATGCCCGTGAACAGGCGCCGGCCGCCGACCGCGATGACGCTGACCGACAGCTCGATGGGAAAGTGCGTGCCGTCGCCGCGCCGGGCCAGCCGGACCCCGGAACGGTGCGCCCCGTGGCCGGCCCCGTCCCCCGGACAGGCGTGGAGGCCGGCGGCGCCGGCCTCCGGGATCAGGCGATCGACGGGCCGGTGCAGAATCTCGGCCGCCGGGACGGCGAACATCGCCTCCGCCGCCCGGTTGAAGCTGTGGACGATGCCGTCCTCGTCGATGGTGAGGATGGCGTCGGCGGCGGTGTCGACGATGGCGTCGGTCCGTGCCTCCGCCAGCCGCAGCGCCTCCACCGTACGCACTTCTTCGCTCCGGTCGAGAACGGTGCCGACGCAACCCAGGAAACGGCCGTCGTCGTCGCGCAGGGACGAGGTGCGGCAGAGGACCGGGACGGTCGCGCCGTCGGCCCCCCGGACGCGCAGGTCGAGCCGCATCGGCGGGCCGCCGGTCACCGCCCGCGCCCATTCCGCCGCCAGCCGCGGCCGGTCGTCCGGGTGCACGGCGGCGCGCCAGCCGTGGTCCAGAAGGGCTTCCGGCGCACGCCCGGCAATGTCCGCCAGACGGGGGTTGACGAAGAGCATCCGCCCCTCGGGATCACTCTGGAAGACGCCGACCGGCGCCGCCTCGGCCAGCTTGCGGTAAACCCGCTCCGCCTCCACCCGGTCGGTGACGTCGCGCAGGGCGACGACGATGGCCCGCAGGTCGGGATCGTCGAGCCGGTCGAAGACGCCGGCCTCGGCTTGGATCCAGCGGCCGTCGGCATGGCGCAGCCGGCAGGCCAGACGCCGTCCGGACCCGGACCCGCCCCCGGTCAGGGCCTGGGCGAGGACGGCGCGGTCGTCGGGATGGACGAGGTCGATCAGAGGGCGTCCCGTCAGCGCCGCCAGCTCCCGCCCGAAGAGGGTCCGGGCGTCGCCGGACAAGGCGAAGACCGCTCCATCCCGCGACAGCAGGGCCATCACCTCGCGGGACATCGCCATCAACGCCCGGAGGCTGCGCTCGCTGAGCTGATGCACGGCCGTCCCTCTCCCCTCTCCTCCATGCGTCTGGCCGAAGCCCGCTGGAGCGTTCCGGACGTGAAGTAAGCCAGCCGCCCGTTAACCCATGATGACGGGACTGTAACGCCGGCTCAACATCATCCCATTCGAATGCCCAGGTGCGCGGCGAGCGCGTCCACGGTGGCGTCGGGGGCTTCGGTCATGATCATGTGACCGACCCCGGGCAGGACGACGACCTTGGAGTCCCGGGTGCGCGCCGCCAGGGCGCGGCCCGCCTTGACGGGCGTCATGCGGTCGGTGGCGCCCAGCAGGAACAGCGCCGGGCAGGCGGTGGCGGCGGCCGCCGCGACGGCCCCCGTGTAGGCGTTGCAGGCGCCGAGATCGACGCCCAGGACGCCCGGGCGGGCACGCTGCATCAGCCGCCGCCCGCCGGAAAGCAGGGCGAGGCCGGGGGCCGCGCTGCCGCCGACATGGCCGCGCGCCCCGTGCCCCCAGCCGATGACCAGCTCGACCGCGGCCGGATCGTCGAGCGCGGCGGCGGCCAGGAGGTCGGGATGCACGGGCATCGTCTCCGCCACGCCGAGCAGGGCGACCGATTCGACCCGGTCCGGATGGCGGGCGGACGTTTCCAAGGCCGTCAGGGCGCCCATGGAATGGCCGACCAGCGCGGCCTTGGCCGCGCCGGCGGCGTCGAGCAGGGCAGCGGTCCAGTCCGCGAGATCCTCGACCGAGGGGAGCGGCGTGCCGGCGGACCGCCCGTGGCCCGGCAGGTCGACCGCCAGGACCGAACGCCCGTGGTGGGCGAGGTAGCGGGTCTGGAGGCTCCACACCGTGTGGTCCATGCCGGCGCCGTGGATCAGAACCACGGCCGGGGCGGCGGGATCGTAGGGGCGTCCGCCGGTGTGGGCGTAGACGGCCTGTCCGTTGACGGTCAGTTCCATGGCCTCCTCACGCCTTGGTGGCGGCGCGCAGCGCCTGCCGCAGGTCGTCGATCAGATCCGCGCAGTCCTCCAGGCCGATCGACAGCCGGATCATGTCCTCGCCCACCCCGGTGGCGGCGAGCGCCTCGGCGTCGAGCTGGGCATGGGTGGTCGAGGCGGGATGGATGACCAGCGACTTGGCGTCGCCGACGTTGGCGAGGTGCGAGAACAGCGACAGCCGCTCGATGAAGCGCCGCCCGGCCTCGCGGCCGCCCTTGATGCCGAAGGAGATGATGGATCCGGCGCCCTGCGGCAGGAGCTGCGCGCACAGGCGGTGGTCGGGGTGGTCCACCAGTTCGGGGTAGGTGACCCAGGCCACCGCCCCCGCCTCGGCGTAAGCCTCCGACTCCAGGAAGCCCACCACCTTGCGGGTGTTGTGGATGTGCCCCTTCATGCGCAGCGGCAGCGTCTCCACGCCCTGGAGGATCTGGAAGGCGTTCATCGGGCTCATGCAGGCGCCGAAGTCGCGCAGCCCCTCGGCGCGGGCGCGCATGACGAAGGCCGCCGGCCCGAACTCCTCGGCGAAGTCGATGCCGTGGTAGCCGGCGTAGGGTTCGGTGAGGGTCGGGAACTTGCCGGACGCCTCCCAGTCGAAGGTGCCGCCGTCCACCACCACGCCGCCGATGGCCACGCCGTGTCCGGCCAGCCATTTGGTGCAGGAGTGCATGACGAGGTCGGCGCCATGGGCCAGCGGCCGGCACAGGTAGGGCGTCACGAAGGTGGCGTCCACCATCAGCGGCAGCCCGGCGTCATGGGCGATGCGCGACACCCGCGGGATGTCCAGGACCTCCAGCCCCGGGTTGCCCAGCACCTCGCCGAAGACCAGCCGCGTCTCCGGCCGGATGGCGGCGCGGAAGCCGTCGAGGTCGCGCGGGTTCACGAAGGTCGTCGTGATGCCGAATCGCGGCAGCGTGTAGGCCAGCAGGTTGCGGCTGCCGCCGTAGATGGAGGAGGAGGCGACGATGTGGCTGCCCCCGTCCATGAGTGTCATGATGGCGAGGGTCAGCGCCGCCTGGCCGCTGGCCGTGCACACCGCCCCGACGCCGCCCTCCAGCGCCGCCAGCCGCTCCTCCAGCACCGCCACGGTGGGGTTGGAGATGCGCGAATAGATGTGCCCGGCGCGTTCCAGGTTGAAGAGCGAGGCCGCGTGGTCGGTGTCGTCGAAGACGTAGGATGTCGTCTGGTAGATCGGAACCGCCCGCGCCCCGGTCGCCGGATCGGGCCGCTGGCCCGCGTGCAGGCTCAGCGTGTCGAACTTGAGGAACTTGGCCTCGGCCATGACCTCCCCTCCCCCCTTCACATAGGTCGAGGGCCGCCCGGAAGCGAGCGGCCCTCGGATGATTATGCGTTCTTGCCTGCCCTGCTCAACTCGCCGGCCCGATGGAGCGGGCCGGTTCCGAAAACGTTATGGGGGCATGACGCGCGCGTCAAGCGGGAGCGGTGGCTTCGCGGCTGTCCCGGGGTGCGTCCCCGGCGCCGTCCGCCACCCCGACCATGGTCTCCTCCACCAGCCAGTCCACCACCCGGGCCAGCGCCTCCCAGCCGGTGGCGCCTTCCGCCAGGGCCGCCCGGTAGACGGCGACCTGGCCGTGGGCGCTGGTGCCGCGCGCCAGGATGTCGCGGACCCGCTCCACCTCGGCCACGCAGTCGAAGCGCTGGGCGTCCTCGCGGGTCAGCTCGATCAATTCCTCCAGCAGGTCGGCGCAGGGCACGATCTCGCCCCGGCCGAAATCCACCAGCCCGTCGTCCAGGCCGTAGCGCTGGGCCCGCCAGCGGTTCTCCTCGATCAGCAGGTTCTTGTAGGGCCGCCAGGTCACGTTCTTCAGCTTCAGCCGCCACAGCGTGCGCAGCAGGCAGCGGAACAGGGCCGCCACCGTCACCGCATCGTCCAGCCGTGTGCAGACGTCGGTGATGCGCATCTCCAGCGTCGGGAAGCGCGACGACGGGCGGATGTCCCACCACAGCTTGCTGGCGTCCTCGATGATGCCGGCCTTGACCAGCACGTCCACCTGCTGGCGGTACTCGCCGAAGCTCTGGAAATGGTCGGGCATGCCGGTGCGCGGCAGCTCGTTCCACACCGACAGGCGGTAGGACTTGCGCTCCATGTCGCGGCCCCGCCAGAAGGGCGAGGAGGTGGACAGCGCCAGCAGGTGGGGCAGGAAGTAGCGCGCCTGGTTCATCAGGTCGATGCGCAGGTCGTCGTCCTCGATTCCCACATGGACGTGCATGCCGCAGATCATCAGGCGGCGGGCCGGCGCCCCCAGGTCGCGCGCCAGCATGTTGTAGCGGTCGCGGTTGGTGTGCTTCTGCGGTTCCCAGGCGGCGAAGGGGTGGGTGGAGGCGGCGATGGGGGCCAGCCCGTAGCGGTCCGCCACGCCGGCCACGGTGGCGCGCAGCCCGGCCAGCTCGGCCCGCGCCTCGCGGAGCGTGGCGCAGACCGGCGTCCCGACCTCGATCTGGCAGCGCAGGAACTCCGGATGGATGCGGCCGGGCGCGCGCTCCTGGCAGGTCGCCAGCATCTCTTCCGGCGGGTTCTGCGCGATGTCGCGGGTGCCGCGGTCGACCAGCAGATACTCCTCCTCCAGGCCCAGCGTGAAGGCCGGCTCCATGCGTGTCACTCCCGTGGGTGGTGCGCGACCCGGTAAAGGCCGGGGTCGGCGAGAATGGGCTCCAGGGCGTCGCCCAGCACCTGCGCCCACAGGGCGACGCCCTCGGGCAGGGCGATGAGATCCTGGCGGACCTCGATCAGCACGTTGGGCAGGCCGGCCGGTGTGGCGTGGGTCTCGATGGTGCCGCCCAGCGTGGTCCGGCCGGAATAGGGTTCGTTGTCGCCGACGCACCACCGCCCGTCGGCGCGCAGGCGGGCGATCATCGGCAGCGGGACGCGCGGGTCGCGGTCCCACAGGACACCGACGTGCCAGGGCCGCGCCACCCCCCGCATCACCGGCGTGAAGCTGTGGATGGAGACCAGGACCGGCACCGCGCCGGCCTCCATCCGCCGCGCCACCTCGGCCGCCACCGCCGCATGGTAGGGGCGGAAGACGGCCTCCACCCGGCGCTCGATCTCCGCCGCGTCGAGGGCGCGGTTGCCCGGCACCACCACATCGTCGCTGACCACCGGGATGGCGGTGGAATCCTCCAGAGCGCGGTTGGGGTCGATGACCAGCCGGGAATAGCCGGCCAGCACCGCGGTCGCCCCGAACCGCCCGGCCAGCCGCCGGGTCAGCTCCGCCGCACCGATGTCGTAGGCGATGTGCCGGCACAGCTGCTCCTCGCCCAGGCCGAGGTTGCGAAGCGCCTTCGGCACGGCCCGAGTCGCGTGGTCGCAGACCAGGAGCAGCGGGCCATGAGCCTGCGGGTTCACGGTGACGACCGCGGGCGGATCGTCGGGGCCGAGCAGAGGCGGGAGAGGGGCCGCGCGCGGCGGGGCCGGCACGGTCACCGGGCGCGGGTGCTCGGCGGGACCGCAGGGGGCGGGCGGCTGGGGGGGGCGCGGCGTCATGGGCGGACAGTATCGCAAGGGGCGGGACGAACCGGAAGCTCAGCAGGTTTTCCGAACTCCGCCCACATATGGGCGGGCTCGGAAAACCTGCAAAACCATAGAGTCCGCAGGGCTCGAAAGGCCGGGCCTGTGGCCCGATCTGGAGAAACCTGCTTAGGGCAAACGTGGTGCGCCTCCCCCGAAACTGCTAGCGTCCAGAACGATGACGACGGAGGCGATCTTGCTGAAACAGCGGTGGGTTCGATGGGTTCTCACGGTGGCCGTCCTGGGCGTGCTGGCGGCCTGCGGCCCGATCTACGACACCCAGTACACGCTGACGCCTCCCAAGACCTCCGAAGGCCGGATCTGCGTCCAGCAGTGCCAGCAGGGCCGCAACCTGTGCCGCCAGGGCTGCCAGGTCGAGAAGCAGCGCTGCCTCAACGATGCGCGCGCGCGCGCCCTGCTCGAATACCAGGCCTATGTGGCCCGGCGGACGGCCGAGAAGCAGCCGGTCAAGAAGAGCCTCGGCGACTTCGAGCAGACCTACGCCTGCGGCACCAGCTCCTGCGAAAGCCGCTGCGACGGCGACCACCGCACCTGCTACGGCGATTGCGGCGGCCAGGTGACCGCACAGCGGGTCTGCACCATGTTCTGCGACCAGGAGGGGCGGCCGGCCTCCACTCCCGCCGCCGGGACGCCCGCCGACACCCCCCGCCGCACCGACGCGGCGGCCACCCCTGCCGCGCCGCTGTGCCGGCCCGGCGCCCGGGTCGAGGCGCTGTGGGAGGGCGAGTGGTACGACGCCGTGGTCACCGGCCCGGCCTACGGGGACGGACGCTGCCCGATCCATTACGAGGGGTACGGCTCGGAGGACGACGAGGCGGTGCCGCCGCGGCGCCTGCGCCGCCCCCGGGACTGAGGCGGCCGGCGGCCGAAGGCCCCTCTGATCGGCCGGCCGGTGCAGATGAGCCATGCGGCGCCGTCGTTGGCCGGCGGTCCCGACCCCCGCTATAACGCGAAGAATGCCGGCCTCCATCCCCCTCGCCCCCGTCGCCGCTGGCCGCAAGCCGCGCGCGGCCCTGCCCGCCTTGCTGGCGGGGGCGCTGGCCATCGCCTTCGCGCCGATCTTCGTCCGCCTGTCGGAGCTGGAGCCCGTGGCCACCGCCTTCTGGCGCCTCGGCTTCGCGGTGCCGGTGCTGTGGGCCTGGATGGCCCTGGAGCGCCGGGGCGGCGGCAGCCGCCGCCCCTCCTCCCTCGCCGACGGCGCCCGGCTGGCCGGCGCCGGCCTGTTCTTCGCCGGCGACCTCGCGGCCTGGCACTGGTCGATCGCCTACACCTCGGTCGCCAACGCCACCCTGCTCGCCAACGCCGCGCCGATCGTGGTGACGCTGGTCTCCTGGCTGGTGTTCAAGGAGCGCTTCACCCGCCGCTTCCTGCTCGGCCTGGCGCTCGCCCTCGCGGGCGCGGCGGTGCTGATGGGCCGCAGCTTCCGGATCGGCCCCGACCATCTGTTCGGCGACGCGCTGGGGTTGCTGACGGCGCTGTTCTACGGCGGCTACATCTTGGCGGTCGGCCGGCTTCGCGCGGACTTCTCAACCGCCACCATCATGACCTGGACCGGCGTCGTCACCGCCGCAGCGCTCCTGCCCCTCGCCCTGTTGTCCGGAGAAAGCCTGATCGCCGGAACGCCCGGCGGGTGGGCGGTGCTGCTGGGGCTGGCCCTGGTCAGCCATGCCGGCGGCCAAAGCCTGATCGCCTATGCGCTGGCCCATCTGCCGGCCGCCTTCTCCTCGGTCAGCCTGCTGATCCAGCCGGCGGCGGCGGCGGTGCTGGCCTGGATTCTCCTGGGAGAGGCACTGGGGCTGATGCAGGCCGCCGGCGCCGGAATCATCCTGGCCGGAATCCTGCTGGCGCGCCGGGGCAGCCGATGAACGCCGGTCCCGGCGGACCGCGACCGAAGACCCGTTGACGGGTTCGACGCGCCTCGGTTACGAGCTATGACTGATTGCTTATGAAAGGGACTCCTCCGTGTCCGAAGCCGACGAATCCCTCCATGTTCCCCCGTCCTCCCAGCGCATCTCCGAATGGGTGGCGCAGCAGCTGATGGAGCGCATCGCGCGCGGTGAACTGGTCCCGGGGGAGCGCCTGCCGGGGGAGCGCCAGCTTGCCGAGCAGCTCCACGTCAGCCGCGTGTCGGTGCGGGCCGCCCTCCAGAAGCTGAAGACCCAGGGCTTCCTCACCGCGGTGCAGGGCGGCGGCACGCGGGTGGTGTCGTCGGCCGGGGTCATGGACGGCGCGCTGACCGAGATGGTCCGCGTCAAGCACGGCAACCTCTGCGACCTCGTCGAGATCCGGCAGGCGCTGGAAAGCTGGGCCGCCCGCCGCGCCGCGGAACGCGCCACGCCCGAGCAGATCGAGCAGATCGGCCGCATCCTCCAGGCCATGGGCCAGACCGGGCGCGACGGCCGCCAGGCCGCGGACGACATGGACTTCCATCTCGCGGTGGCCCAGGCGGCCGGCAGCCCGGTCTATCTGCACCTGCTCTCGACCATCCGCGACATCCTCGGCCAGATGATGGAGTACCATCACACCGAACCCTTCGCGCTGGGCAAGGAGGCGCTGATGATCGACCATCACCGCGACATCTACGAGGCCATCGCACGCCACGATGCCGACGCGGCGGCGGCGGCGGCGACCCGCCACCTGGGCTGGATCCTGGAGCGCTACAACGACATGCGCCTGCGCGCCGAGGCGGCGCCCACGGCCGCCACCTGACCGGTGGAAGAGTGCGATGCCGCCTGCGCTTCAGCTCTGCCACGTCTTCAGCTTCGTCGAGCCTGGCGCGCCCGAGGCCGACGCCCTGCATCGTGCCGGCCTGAAGGAAAGCTTCCGCCGCCGCCACCCCGGGCAGGGCACGGCCAACGCCTGCTACTGCTTCGACAACGCCTATCTGGAACTGCTCTGGGTAGAAAGCGCGCAGGAGATCGCCAGCCCGCCCATCGCCCGCACGCGGCTGGCGGAGCGGGCGCGCTGGCGGGAGACCGGTGCCTCGCCCTTCGGCATCGCCGTCCGCACGGCGGACCCCGACACCCCCCTGCCCTTCGCGACCTGGACGTTCACCCCGCCCTACCTGCCGCCGGGGCTGACGATCCCCGTGGCCACGGCGAGCGAGGCGCCCGAGCATCCCTTCCTGTTCCGCTCCCCCGGTCATGCGCGCCCCGACGCCTGGACCGACGGACGGGCCGGCGACCGCCAGCGGCCGGCGGGCTTCGCCGACCTCCATGGCGTCCATCTGCGCCTGCCCGTCCCGCCACCGGCCGGCGATGCGCTGCACGCCCTGGAGGCAGCCGGCCTCCTCACCGTCGGCATCGTCGCCGGCGCGGCGCCGGAGATGATTCTGGAACTCTCGCGCACCGACGGCAAGCCGCCCCGCCGCCTGTCCCTGCCGGATCTCCGCTGGCTGTAGCGGCCTTCGCTCGGGCGGGCGGAGTTTCGGCTTTTCTTCCTTCATTGACACTTTTCGTCCCGCCAACAACCGCCAAGAGCCGGTCCCGACGACAGGCCGAAGCTGCCATGGGCGCTTGCGCGCGCTCGGGAGCATAATTATCCGCGCACAGACATCTCAATTCTGCCGGCATCTCCTCCGACTGATGATGCCATCACGAAATATTCTCGCTCTCGTTTTTCGATATACGACGGCGCTGCTATCTGCCGCGTCACTCTTTCAACAAAAAATGACAGGCATCACCTTTCTAGATGATTCATTTACTAGATACCTCCACTACAGCATTCCGATTTATTTGCTTACCATCCCCCACGACATCGCCCGCGCCAACCCCGGCAGCGGTTGGCCCGTGACGGCCATTTAAAGGATTTTTTTCTTGCGATAGCGGTCAGGCACAGGCTATACAGGACACGTCGCGACATAATCCCCTTCCAATAGGAGAATTATCATGAAAGCTGCCATTATCACCGCGGCCCTCGCATGCCTGGCCGCCTTTCCCGCGCTGGCCGGCAGCGGCAGCATCGTCGTCAAGCCCTGGTCGGCGACGTCCTCCACCATCAGCACATCGATGGCGATCACGAACATCACCAACAGCACGCTGCGGGTGTCCGTCGACTTCTACAACCGCCTTGGCGTGAAGGTCACGCCGACATCGGCCCAGATCACCTATTCGAACTTCGGGAACTCCAATACGACCATTGCGCCCCGAAACACCGGCAGCCTGAAGGTCATCAACATGGGCTCCGACGCCAGCGGTTTCGCGGTCATTCGCTGGGAGAACATCGATGCGAACGACGACATCTACGGTCTGATCGCGTCGGGGAACAGGACGGTGGACACCGGAACGCTGCGTTCCGAAGTGACGATTCCCGTGAACGACGGGATGCCGTTCTAAGCGGATCGCGTTAAATCGGAATTCGATTTGAAGCGTAATTCCGCTCGCAAAACAAAGGCATGTTGATGTCCACCCGAGCGGCCCGCCATCACGGGGGCCACCGGGTCCGGTGCATCCGCATAATGGATCGGTCGGGTTGTTGATCGCTCGGCTGCTACCGGCGGCGCTCAACAGAAGCCTCCAAGCGCCGCCGGCGTGCCCTCCCGGACGCCGAAGACCCGGAATGCAAAAACGGCCCCCCGCCCCCAGGGGGGGGCGGGCGCCCGTCCGGCGCTCAGCGGTTGACCGGCCTCAGCCGGCCAGCACCGTCTCGATCTGGCGTGTCACCTCGTCGATGTCGGCCATGCCGTCCACCGTCTTCAGGACACCATGCTCCTGGTAGTAGGGCAGAATGGGCGCGGTCTGCTGGTGGTACTGGGCCAGCCGCGTCGTCACCGTCTCGGCGTTGTCGTCGGCGCGGCGCTTGAACTCCGTGCCGCCGCAGACGTCGCACACGCCCTCGACCTTCGGCTTCTCGAAATGGTCGTGGTAGCCCTTGCCGCACTTGGCGCAGGTGTAGCGGCCGGTGATCCGCTCCACCAGGGCATCATCGACCACCTTCATCTCGATCACATGGTCGAGCTTCAGGCCCTTGTCCGCCAGCATCCGGTCCAGCGCCTCGGCCTGGGCCACGGTGCGCGGAAAGCCGTCGAGGATGAAGCCGTTGGTGACGTCGGGCTTGGCGATGCGCTCGCCGATCATCTGAACCATCAGTTCGTCCGGCATCAGCTTGCCGGCCGCCATGATCTCCTTGGCCTGCTGCCCCAGCGGACCGCCCTCGGCGACCATCGCGCGGAGCATGTCGCCCGTGGAAAGCTGGACGAGTCCGCGCGTGTCCTCCAGACGGCGCGCCTGGGTCCCCTTCCCGGCGCCCGGCGGTCCGAGCAGAATGAGATTCATTACTTTCTCCCCCGAAGCTTCGCTTTTTTGATCAGCCCCTCGTACTGGTGGGCCAGCAGATGGGAATGAATCTGCGCAACCGTATCCATGGTCACGGTGACCACGATCAGCAGGCTGGTGCCGCCAAAATAGAACGGAACGGAATGCTGGGAAATCAGGATTTCGGGGAGGAGACAAACCGCCACAAGGTAGGCCGATCCGATGACGGTCAGCCGGCTCAGCACATAATCGATGTAGTCGGCGGTGTTCTTGCCGGGTCGGATGCCGGGGATGAACCCGCCGTATTTACGCAGATTGTCCGCGGTTTCCGCCGGATTGAAGACGATCGCGGTGTAGAAGAAGCAGAAGAACACGATCAGGGCGGCGTACAGCGCCATGTAGAGCGGCGTGCCGTGCGCCAGATAGCGAGAGACCGTCTGCAGCCACTCCGGCCCCTCGCCGCCGGCGAAGCCGACCGCGGTCAGCGGCAGCAGCAGCAGCGACGACGCGAAGATCGGCGGGATGACGCCCGAGGTGTTGAGCTTCAGCGGCAGGTGCGACGCCTCGCCACCGAAGACGCGGTTGCCGACCTGGCGCTTGGGGTACTGCACCAGCAGGCGGCGTTGCGCGCGCTCCATGAAGACGATGAAGAACACCACGCCCACCGCCATCACCAGCATGAAGATGATGAAGAGGGTCGAGAGCGCGCCGGTGCGACCCAGCTCCAGCGTGCTGGCCAGCGCGCGGGGCAGTTCGGCGACGATGCCGGCGAAGATGATCAGCGAGATGCCGTTGCCGATGCCGCGCGCGGTGATCTGCTCGCCCAGCCACATCAGGAACAGCGTGCCGCCGACCAGCGTGATCACGGTGGCGATGCGGAAGAACAGGCCGGGATCGGCCACCGCGGCACCGGAGGATCCGCTCATCGCTTCCAGCCCGACCGCGAGGCCCCAGGCCTGCACGGTGGCCAGAAGCACCGTGCCATAGCGCGTGTACTGGTTCAGCTTCTTGCGGCCCGCCTCCCCTTCCTTCTTCATCGCTTCCATCTGCGGCGACACGGCGGTCAGCAGCTGCACGATGATGGAGGCGGAGATGTAGGGCATGATGTTGAGGGCGAAGATCGTCATGCGGGACAGGGCACCGCCGGCCAGCATGTCGAACATGCCGAGGATGCCGCCGCCCTGCTGGCGGAAGATCTCGCCCAGGATCTGCGGGTTGACGCCCGGAAGCGGGATGTAGGTGCCCAGGCGGTAGATGATCAGGGCCCCGAGGGTGAACCAGATCCGCTTCTTCAACTCGGTGGCCTTGGCGAAGGCGCCGAAATTCATATTCGCGGCAAGCTGCTCGGCCGCTG